>CACXDX010000041.1 GCA_902766525.1 uncultured Bacillota bacterium
CATCGAATCAGGGTGGAGCATATGATAATGCTCCGAATCGGCGGTCTCATGACGCAGCAGATATCGATCGGCACCGGCGTCAAAAAAGCGTCGGAAGCTTTCTTCGCTTCTTTCTCCGATCGAAAGCGTTACGGCACAATCAGGGTATCTCTTCTTTAATTCCGAGACGATTTCGCAGATGCGCTCATCGGAATAATAGGGATCTTCTCCTCCCTGAAGAACAAAAGTCCTGTATCCGAGTGTGTATCCTTCATCGGCACATGCATAGATTTCCCGTGGAGAAAGACGATAACGCTCCGCCTTTTTATTACTTCTTCGAATACCGCAGTAGAAACAATCGTTTTTACAATAATTGGTAAATTCGATTAATCCGCGCAGAAACACCGCATCGCCGTAATGCTCTCGCCGCACTTCATCGGCGGCGGAAAAAAGCGCTTTATCATAATGATCCGTTTCAAGCAAAGAAAGAAGCTCATCATCGGAAAGATCGCATTGCTTTTGAAGTTTTACAACGATATCCCTCATTTATTTTTTCCTTTCCGCTTTTTCAATATTATACTATTCTCCGCAAACGAAAATCAAGATACTGTTCAACAAAAAATATCCGTTCGCATTTCGCGAACGGATGTTCTTCATTTTGATTTTTTTATTCGGCAGCAATGATTTCTTTGGCCATAACAATGAAATCTTCCCGGGACAGTGGAGTATCCGTTGCCATAAGGCTATAGGAAAGACCGTCCATATCCCAGCTAAGATAATCTGTTTTTTCAACGCTGACGGTATCCGCTCCGTAAGCGAAAACATATTTACCCGACGCTTCATCCTTTTTATCCTGTTCCGTCAGTTCATAATCTCCGGGAACAAATTTGTTCATATAGCTGCTGTAAAAAAGATCAATTCCTTCAACACTGTCAACAACCGTACCTTGATCCTTAATAAAATCATTGTAGGGCTCAACGGTAAGCGTGAATCGATCGTCGCCTTTTACATAATCCGCGGAAATAAATTTCTGTTCAAACAGATCATTCCCGAATTCGTCCTGTCCTCCCGAATCTCCGACAACGGCGCTTTCAAACCGGTAACCGTTTTTAAAGGAATCTTTCAACACCGGCACAAAACCGGGATTTTTTTCCAGTTCCGAAACGGTGGGCATTTCCGTATAAGTCGGCCGGGAATCGGAAGACATGAAGAGTGTACTTAAAGTTCCCGTTGCCATCAAACCGGTTCCGATCAGCATCATCGCCAAAAGCGCGAAGACCGGAACGGCAAAACGTTTTTTCAATTTCATGGTCATTACCTCCTTTTCTTCCGGGAGCGAAGCAAGGGTCGCTTCAACTCGTTCGGTATAGGAAAGGGGCATTTCAGGAAAGGCTTTTCGCCATTGATATCTTTTCATTTTCATCATCCTCCTTTAATGCTGATCTCATCAGCGCACGACCTCGGGAAAGGCGGCTTTTCACCGTTCCCTGAGGAATACGCAGGATCGTCGCGACCTCGGAAACGGCGTAACCTTCCACATAATAGAGAACAAATGTGATTCTTATCTTTGGGGGCAAGGCGCGAATCGCTTCATAGAGTGCCGGATCCCGCGGCGGAGATTCGGCAACGGTTGCCGCCTCGTCGAGAGGAACTTCTTTTCTCTCCTTCTTTCGCAAGCGGTAACATTCATGGATGATGATGCGCGTAGACCATGTCCGAAACAAAGCGATATCTTTCAGTTGATTTCTCTTTTGGAAGGCTTTAAGCAACCCGTTTTGTACCGCGTCTTCCGCATCCTGTTCCTGTCTGAGATGGAGACGGCGACGCGATAATAGGAGGCCCGGGCCTCTGAAACAAGGCTCGTGAATGTATCCCGATCCATATCGATAACCCTTTCCGATTTCAGATGAGGTGACGTCACTTTTCTCGTACACTCTTTAGATACTTTTTGACCGGAATCGGTTCATTTTAAAAATAAAGATTTTTGACAGCAAAAAAATAAAGGCGTATAATAATAAAAAATGCTCTGTCCGTGAGTCAGGACGGCAAAGGAGGTTTCGGCAATGAACGAAAAATGGGCAAAGCTTCAGGAAATGCTGGACAACAGCAATCATATCGTATTCTTCGGCGGAGCGGGCGTTTCCACCGAAAGCAATATCCCCGATTTCCGCAGTGAGGATGGGATCTATCAGAAAAAGACATTTCGTTATCCTCCGGAGATCATGCTTTCCCATGATTTCTACGAAAATCATACCGAAGACTTTTTTGATTTTTATGAAACAATGCTCTTCCCCGACGCAAAACCCAATCCCGCCCATATCAAACTGGCTCAATGGGAAAAGGAAGGCAAACTGAAAGCCGTTGTCACTCAGAATATCGACGGTCTCCATCAGCTTGCAGGGAGCAAAAATGTCTTTGAACTTCACGGTTCCGTCCACAGGAACTACTGCAGCAAATGCGGCGCGTTTTACGATCTTGAACCGATTTTAGCCGCTCACGGAGGAATCCCCCGCTGTGAAAAATGCGGTGCCGTCATCAAACCCGACGTCGTACTCTACGGAGAAGGCCTTGACAATAATGTGATCAACGGCGCTGTCAGTGCCATCCGTGAAGCCGATATGCTTATCGTCGGCGGGACCTCTCTCGTTGTCTATCCCGCTGCGGGACTCGTCAATTATTATCACGGCAATAAACTGGTGCTGATCAACCGCGACGCCACCTCTTACGACAGCAAAGCCGATCTGGTGATCAGTGATCCCATCGGCAAAGTATTGAACGCCATGAAATAAATTTCTTTATACAACAAAAAACCGGCGGATTGCTTCCGCCGGTTTTTCTTTTTTCAAATCAATAATAACTCGGATCGAGGAATTTCAGAAGCATGGATTTACCGTCCTCAAAAATGATGCCCGTCTCTTTCGCGGATTCCTCGTCATGGTTGATCTCTCCGCCAAGCTGATGATGACGGCTGTCAAACATCACAAAGGGGATCGGCTCTCTCGTATGAGTCCTCAAAGCCAGCGGCGTGGCATGATCTGGGGAAACGATGATGCGATAATCTTCATGCATCGCTTCACAGGCATCAAGGATCGCGGGAATCAGTTCCTGATCAATTTTTTCGATCGCATTGATCTTGGCATCGGCTTTCCCCTGGTGACCGCTTTCATCCGGCGCTTCAACATGGACAAAGATGAACTCTCCGCCGCCTTTCAGATAGGCGGCAGCCAATTCTCCTTTTCCTCGAAAATCCGTCACAACACCGCCGGTAGCGGTTGAAAGATAGCAAATATCCATGCCGGCACTGATACCGATCCCGCGGATCAAATCGACGCCGCTGATCACGCCGCCCTTTAAGCCGTAGCGTTCCGCAAAAGAAGGCAGCGCTGCCTTAACTCCGGGCCCCCAAAGCCACAGCGCATTCGCGGGCAGTTCACCTTTGGCGATCTTTTCTTTATTATAGGGATGTTCTTTCAAAACATCATGGGCTTTTTTCATATAATCGATCGCCGCGGCGGCCATGGAACCTTCGGGAAGTTCGTCCCCGAGACGATGTCCCATGATCTCATGAGCGGGATGAAAAGTCATATCCGTGGCGCCGCCGTGCCAAAGCAAAACATTGCGGAAGGAAACGCTGGAATGAATGGAAAAGGTTTCATCGTCGAGGGCTTTTTGAACATCGGCAATAAGCTTTTTGGCGTCCTCCGTCGTCACTTCCCCGCCGCAATAGTCCAGCATCGTTTTATCTTCAAAGCATTCTTCATTACTGAGGGCAACGAGATTGGCCCTTAAGGTAAGATCGCCCTTTTCCAAAGGAACGCCTGCGGAAATCGCTTCCAAAGAGGAGCGTCCCTTATAAAAATCTTTCGGCGGATAACCTAAAACGGAAAGATTCGCCACATCACTTCCGGGAGAAAATTCCGCCGGCACGGTCTGACAAAGGCCGCGGATCCCGGCAGCGGCAAAAGCATTGATATGAGGTTTTTTCGCAACATGCATCGGAGTTTTTCCGCCGAGGGCTTCATTGGGACGATCGGCCATGCCATCGGCAAGAACAAAGATATATTTCATTATTTTTCACCTGTCTGTTTTTTTCTGTCAATCATCATATCCGCGTTCTCTGCGGTAACGCCGGTAATCTTCGTCGTCGTAGAGATCATCATAAGAAGATCTGCGATAGGAGCGCTCTTCCTCCCGATAATCATAGACATCATAGTCTCTGTCGGCAGGATCACCGTTCCCCGCTCCTCTCCTGCGAGATCCGGAGGAACTGCGTCTGCCGCGGGGGGATGCTTCCGCGGGAGCGACTCTCAAAGCGCCGAATTCACCGAGACGCACAATATTATAGGTGATGAAATAAATACCCAAAATGCGCGCCATAAACCGTTCGGTACCGGATAAATTCATGAAAATCAAGATCGTTACCGCCAAAGCCACTACCGCGGCAAGTAACGGGATCCACCACAGACCGCTGCCGAGACGATGATTGGCAAGGGCGGAAAAAGAAGCTGCAACCGCGGTGAATAATGTCCATATGCCGAGCATGATCGGGAAAAGAATCAGCGCGAGCGCATTGCGGAAAACAATTGCCAAAATGCCGACGATGATGCCGATCGCGGCCAAAGCAACCAACGGGAAATTACCGTCCTGACGATGTAAAACAAAAGATACACCGCAGGCGATCCCCGCAATGATCAAAGCGACACCGATGGCCGCAACGGAAAGCCGCAAAGCCTGAGCCGGCAGAACCAGAAGAAAGATACCGTAAAGTAAAAGCAGTACTTCTGTGATAAGGATACCCTGCGTAAGCATCCGTTCACTGCCGAATCGATCAACGAATCCATTAAAATCCATTTTCCAAACCTCATTTCCTTCTTTTTTATTTCAAGCCTTGTTACAACAAAGGTGCGAAGAATCTTAAAACCGAACGGATCACACGCTGATAAAGAGGAACCAGCTTTGCGGAAACATAAGAAATTTCACGGCAATTTTTCAGCGTTTGCTGGAAATCCTCTTTAACCGCATAAATGATTTGCCCGCCGTAAAAAGCCACGCCGCATTCATAATGAAAATAAAAACTGCGATAATCCATATTGATCGTACCGACCAGTGCGACACTGTCGTCGACAACAAGATTCTTGGCGTGGATAAAGCCCGGCGTATATTCACTGATCTTCACGCCGGATTCAAGCAGCGGCAAATAATAGCTGCGTGTCAGCTGAAAGATGGTTTTTTTGTCCGGAATCCCAGGTGTGATCAGATGAACGTCCACCCCGTTTTTCGCCGCCAGACAGAGCGCCGTTTGCATCTCATTATCAATGATAAGATAGGGCGTGGTGATATAAATATAATCCGTGGCGTGATTGATGACGTTAAGGAAGAAATTCTCACTGACATTTTCAAAGTCGAGAGGCGTATCACTGAACGGCTGAACATATCCGTCATTTTGAGCCGTTCCGATGGTATGGCGATAATCGC
>CACXDX010000042.1 GCA_902766525.1 uncultured Bacillota bacterium
CCCACCATGTGGCGCAGTAGCTCAGCTGGTTAGAGCGTCGGCCTGTCACGCCGAAGGTCGTGGGTTCGAGCCCCATCTGCGTCGCCATCCGCTTCGGTAGCTCAGTCGGTAGAGCAGAGGACTGAAAATCCTCGTGTCGGTGGTTCGATTCCGCCCCGAAGCACCAACTTGTTTTTTCGCGGGTATAACTCAGTGGTAGAGTGCCACCTTGCCAAGGTGGACGTCGAGAGTTCGAATCTCTTTGCCCGCTCCAAAGGAGCCTGTTCCTGAAACAGGAACGGGCTCCTGCCTATATCAGACCATGATGTGGCGCAGTAGCTCAGCTGGTTAGAGCGTCGGCCTGTCACGCCGAAGGTCGTGGGTTCGAGCCCCATCTGCGTCGCCAACCCTTTTAAATTATGCGGGTATAACTCAGTGGTAGAGTGCCACCTTGCCAAGGTGGACGTCGAGAGTTCGAATCTCTTTGCCCGCTCCAAAAAAAGACTTCCGTAAGGAAGTCTTTTTCTTTTATATTTCATGGTTGATGATGCGGTTTTCCACTTCGATGCGGATGACGCCGCGGCGATAGGCTGTTTTGGGGTCTGTTCGAGACAGCGTTTCCGGATGGAAACCTCTCAAAGAAGCGCCGACGCCGAGGGGATCGCAGCCGCATTCCTGCAAGGCGGTTAAAACGGCGCCGCATTTTTGGGCAACGCTCTTTTCGATGAATCGTTCGACATCGTTTTGATTGCGTTCTTCCAAAATTTCCTGCCAGTCACTGATGTCGAAACGGGATTTGAGCTTGATTTTGATCTGGATGACGATATCCTTTCCGGTGGGAAAAATCTTCATTTTATGTTTTGAGGAGATAACATTCATCATTACATGGTCGTCTTTTTCGCGTAAATTCATGATATCAAGATCGATGCTTTCTGCGGAGGAAGAGAGCAGCGACAGATAGCGGCTCTGTTCCCGGTTGAAAGAGCCGACGAGGCGATCGCCGTTGAAAAGCGCCGTACCCTCAATGGCAACGGTTTTTTTTCTCTCGTCATAAGAAAGCAAAGGCAGGATCGGATCGATGCCTTCGGTCTCAAAGTCGATATTGAATTCATGCTTCAGCGTATTGGGGCAGATGCCGGCATCGGCGCCGTTGCTCAGCGCTTTATCGAGGTAACAATAGCGGTCGCTGCCGATGTCCGCGTCATTCAATATTTTTAAGAAGGTCAGGGGGCTTCCCTTAACGATGGCGTAGTCGGCGAGATAGCGGTTGGCCACGTTGATGCGGTTGCTGTCGCGGATCTTTAGTAATCCGCCCTTTGCCAGCTCCTCGGAGAAGAGCAGATTCTGAATTTTGCCGGCGCGAAGAGGATTTTCCGTTTCCGCGGTCAGGTCGGCAACGGCGCTTTCCATCAAATCGCTTTCACCGGAGACGATAAAGAGATCGTCCTTCTTTTTGGCATCGGCTGCGGCGAAACTGAATAGAAAATCATCATCTTTGCCCATTTCCGCGCCTGCGTAAATGATTACGGCCGTATTTTCAAAGATCTGCCGGTCGAAACAGCCGCAAAACAGAAAGGAGGAAAGCAGAGTGATAAGGATGAGGGCTACTTTTTCGATGGGGATCTCCTCCTTTTTACGGCGGCGAGGGTATAGATCACGATCCAGGAAAGAAACAGGATCAATGCGCCGATATTGCCGAGCCGATACCAATGCCAAAGGGAAATGCGGTTGACGCTGAGAGCGGAAAGAAGCACAACAAAGCCGCCTGCGAGAATGACCAGCGGTTTTATCCGGGACTCGTGTTCTGTGTTCAGCTCGCGGAGGATCTCGGCAAAGAGGGCGGGTCCGTAGGCCGTGGCGATGCTGATGACCGGCAGCAGCGTCAGCATAAAAAAGATATCAAAACGCTCCAAAAGATTGCCCTTGAAGACGGGATCCAGGTGATAAAAGGGCATGACCAGTTTGGTGATGACGCGTTCTCCGAAATAGCTCATGCCCATGGCGTAAATATATTCTGTCACCAAAAGGAAGAGCAAACAGAAAAGGGCGGCCTTGATACGGAGACGGTTTCTGTCGTCGCAGCGCGGCAGCAGGAAAAAACCGAAGAGCAGCGACGGCGCGCTGAGAAGCAGCCCGGGGACGGCTGAGATCACGTCTTTCCATTTAAAATCGTTCAACGGGAACAGATTGGAAAGCAGGTAGTTGTCTTTGGTAAATAAGAAGAAAAGCAGAAAGAGAAAAAAGGCGAGAAGTGACGCCGAGGTCATGTAGGTAAAGGTTCTGAGCCCGCAATAGGCCATATAGACGGCGGGAAGATAGAGGATCAAAGCCAGAATCGCGTCGGGAGTTCCCGGCAGAAAAAAATAATTGACGATGTAAACGTAGATATTCAGTGTAATGACCGAGAGAAACAAAAAAAACAGACCGGAAAAGAGGACGAGGCCTTTGGCCGCCACGGGGGGAAAGAACGCCGCCGCCGCAAGGGTCGGCGAACAGAAATCATTCAAACGCATCAGCATGATAACGAGAAAAAGGAGGGCAAAAGTGAGCAAA
>CACXDX010000043.1 GCA_902766525.1 uncultured Bacillota bacterium
CTCCGCCGCCCAATGTCTGGAGATCATCTGCGGCCATAAGGTGAAAACACCGCGCTGCTGCCGTGTCTGGGCCCTCGGCGGAGACGACCTCCGCGACGAGGACGTGGAAAAGATCAAGAAATACGCCATCAACCCCGTGGACTCCACGGAGATCTCTCCGGAAATTCCGGAACGCATCGGCCTCGACGCGCCCCCGCCCAAGCCGGTGTCGCTCCTTGAAAACTTCACGACCGTGAGCGAGGAAGAATTCCACGCGCTCTACGAAAGCCTCTCCCTCGCCATGAGCGAAGAGGATTTCCGCTTTATCAGAGAATATTTCAAAAGCGAAGGCCGCGTGCCGACGCTGACCGAGATCAAGGTCCTCGATACCTATTGGAGCGATCACTGCCGCCACACCACCTTTATGACGGTCATCGATGAAGTCCGCTTCGCCCCGGGCTTCTTCATGGAACCGATCAAAGACGCCTGGATGAAATATAACGAGACCCGCAGGACGGTCTACGGCGAAAAGGAAAAGCCGGCCTGCCTCATGGATCTGGCCACCATCGCCATGAAAGCCATGCGCGACAGCGGCCGCCTCGCCGATCTCGACGAAAGCGACGAGATCAACGCCTGCACCATCAAGGTGAAAGTCGATCACGACGGCGAGGACGAGGATTGGCTCTTCCTCTTTAAAAACGAGACCCACAACCATCCCACGGAGATCGAACCCTTCGGCGGCGCCGCCACCTGCCTCGGCGGCGCGATCCGCGATCCCCTTTCGGGCAGAGCCTACGTCTATCAGGCCATGCGCGTCAGCGGCGCGGCCGATCCCCGGGTGCCCGTTTCCCAAACGCTCCCGGGCAAGCTGCCCCAGCGCAAGATCTGCAGAGAAGCGGCCCACGGCTACAGCTCCTACGGCAATCAGATCGGCCTCGCCACCGGCAAGGTCGCCGAGATCTACGATGACGCCTTCGTCGCCAAGCGGCTGGAGGTCGGCGCCGTCGTCGGCGCGGCTCCCGAGGAAAACGTCGTCCGCGTGGCGCCGGAGAAAGGCGATATCGTTCTGCTTCTGGGCGGCCGCACCGGCCGTGACGGCATCGGCGGCGCCACCGGCTCCTCCAAGGAACATACCGAGGAGAGCATCAGCGAAAGCGGCGCCGAGGTGCAGAAGGGGAATCCTCCCACCGAACGCAAGCTGCAGCGTCTCTTCAGAGACGGCGAGGTGACCCGCATGATCAAGCGCTGCAACGATTTCGGCGCCGGCGGCGTTTCCGTCGCCGTCGGTGAGCTCACCGACAGCCTTTTGATCGATCTCGACAGCGTACCTCTGAAATACAGCGGCCTCGACGGTACCGAAGTGGCCGTCTCCGAATCCCAGGAGCGCATGGCCGTGGTCGTCGCCGCCGCAAACGAAGCGGCCTTCAAGGCCGCCGCCGACAGGGAAAATCTGGAATGCACGAAAATCGCCGACGTCACCGATGACGGGCGCCTCAAAATGAACTTCCGCGGTCAGACCGTGGTCGATCTCTCCAGAGACTTTTTGAACAGCGGCGGCGTACGCCAGCATATCGCCATCGAAGTGCTGCCGCCGGAACCCCTCGATCCCCTGACGGCTCTGGCCGAGATCCGCGACAGGGGCAGCTTCGCCGAAAGCCTCATCGCCATGGCCCTCGATCCCAACATCGGTTCTCAGAAGGGGCTCGGCGAAATGTTTGACGGCAGCATCGGCGCCGCTTCGGTGCTGATGCCCTTCGGCGGCAAAAATCAGCTCACGCCCGCCGAAGGCATGGCCGCCCACCTGCCGGTGAAGGAAGGGAAGACCAAAACGACATCGCTGATGAGCTTCGGTTTCGATCCGCTCATCGCCCATTGGAGCCCCTTCCACGGCGGTCTCTACGCCGTGCTCGACAGCGTTACCCGGCTCACCGCCATGGGCGGCGACTACCGCAAGGCGCGCCTGACGCTCCAGGAATATTTTGAAAAGCTCAAAAAGGACCCCCATCGCTGGGGCAAACCTTTGGCGGCGCTGCTCGGCGCTTTCACCGCCGAGGAGGCGCTGTCTCTCCCCGCCATCGGCGGCAAGGACAGTATGTCCGGCTCCTTCAACGATCTGCACGTGCCGCCCTGTCTGCTTTCGTTCGCCGTGGCTCTCGGTGACGACGACAAGGTCATGAGCCCCGAATGGAAAGGAGCGGGCCACCGCCTGATTTTGCTTCAAAGCAAACGGGACGAAAACCTGATCCCCGATTTCAGGCGCCAGAAGGAGATCTATGAAAAGGTCATGGAGCTCAACGAAAAAGCCGCGATCTACAGCGCGATCAGCCTCAAATCCGGCGGCATCGCCGAAGCGCTGATCCACGCTTCCCTCGGCAACGCGATCGGCGCCGATATCAATGATATGGACCTTGAGGAACTGCTTGCGCCGAAGTACGGCTCGATCATGCTGGAAGTCGATGAGGATATCGACATGAGCGACCCCCTCTTCATCCCCGTCGGCCGCACCGTCGCGGAACGGCGCCTCCGTTATAAGGGCGAGGAAGTCCTCCTCGTCGACGTCGTTCAGGCCTTTTTGACGGCCCTCAACGACGTTTATCCGCCCTTTTTGCCCTCGGAAGGGGACAGCGCCCTCTGCCCGACCTACGATAAACAGCTCTATGTCCACAGCGACATAAAGGTGAGACCGAAAGTGCTGATCCCGGTCTTCCCGGGGACGAACTGCGAATACGACAGCGCCGACGCCTTCACCCTGGCCGGTGCCGTTTCCGACGTCGTGGTCGTGCGCAATCAGACCCCGGCTCAGCTCAGGGAATCGGTGGACGCGCTCACCGCGGCGCTGAAGGAAAGCCAGATCCTGATGCTGCCCGGCGGCTTCAGCGCCGGGGACGAACCGGAAGGCGCGGC
>CACXDX010000044.1 GCA_902766525.1 uncultured Bacillota bacterium
ACTTTCCAGCAACCGAGACATTTATAATCGGCGCCTTTATGCTGAATGAAATTTTTTACATCATCCGGCGGATAGCTGAGAAATAAGCCGATTTCATGGGGGAAACCATCCTTTTCCCTGAGCCTGCGCCCGAGCCGGGCGACACAACCGGCGCTGTCATCGCTGTCGTATCCGGCCTCATCAAGAAAAGTACGGCGGACAGGATCGGCGAAATCGCGTTTAAGCGCCGAAGGCCGATAAACATAAATCAGGGCTCTTTTTCCCGAGCTGCGCAGAGGCAAAACACGAATCCCTTTCGGAACAAGCTTACGATTGATGGTGCGAACAGCGGAAATCAGATCATCTTTTGAAGATAGGGAGCATGAAAACAAATTCCCCGTTTTAATCCCCGCCAACGTCGGGGAACAATGCTCAACGACGAGTTTTTCGGACATTCCTTTTTCCTTTCCGCGAGAAACCTTTGTTCCGCTTTATCGTGACGGCTTGCTGATCGCAGGGGGGCAGCGACGCTTCCGTTTTTCGTGAGCCGGCTCCGCCCTTTTTCAGCCTTTTTTATGGCATTGACTTTCCATGGCGCAGCCGCTGCAGCCGCAGCTGCAGCCGGAGCTTCCGTTTATCCTGCGCTTGCGAAGGGTCAGACCGATGATGAGACCGACCACAGCCAACAGCATCAAAGCAACGACGATGGTCCCAATATTCGTAAAAAACCAGGAAATCATTTGGCCTTCACCTCCTTTCAATCAAGCATTAATGCGAACACTTGTATCAAGATGGGTCGCTTCTTTATAGGGACGAAACAGCAGCCAGCAAAAGAGCGCAATCAACAGAACGGAGACGATAACACCGATCGCATTGCCACTTCCACTGAAGAAACTGCCCAGTTGATAAATGACGAGAGCAACGGCATAAGCGAAGCCGCATTGATATCCGATGGCAAACCACGTCCATTTTGCCGAGTTCATTTCCCTGCGGATGGCGCCTATCGCGGCAAAGCAGGGCGCGCAGAGAAGATTGAAAACAAGGAAAGCGTAGCCGGAGAGGGCCGTCAGACCCTCGAAGTCGAGGACACCGAAAACGGCGACAACTTCTTCCTTCGCGACGAGACCCATGATCGTGGCGACAGTGGCTTTGATGTTGCCAAAACCCAACGGAGAGAAAATCCAGCATACAGCAGAACCGATGAGACCGAGGAAGCTGCTTTCCAGTTCCATATCGGGATCGAAAGCGACGCTGCCGTTGACGACGCCAAAG
Organism: uncultured Bacillota bacterium; assembly: GCA_902766525.1. Taxonomy (GTDB): domain Bacteria; phylum Bacillota; class Dehalobacteriia; order UBA7702; family UBA7702; genus UBA7702. Next base: position 1,252 of record CACXDX010000044.1, read on the forward strand.
ACGGATCCTGCCCAAATAATAATCGAGGAAATCAGAATGATGGTACCGGCCCGCTTAATAAAGGACCAACCCCGTTCCCACATGCTGCGGAGTACGTTGTCGACGGTGGGCATATGATAGGGCGGCAGCTCCATGACGAAGGGCGCGGGATCACCGGCGAAGGGCCGTGTTTTTTTCAATATAATCCCGGAGACGACAATGGCGGTAACACCGAGAAAATACGCGCTGGGCGCGACCCACCAGGCACCGTGGAAAACGGCGGCGGTCAGCAGAGCAATGATGGGCAGCTTCGCACCGCAGGGGATAAAGGTTGTCGTCATGATCGTCATGCGACGATCACGTTCCTGCTCAATGGTGCGGGAGGCCATAATGCCGGGAACACCGCAACCGCTGCCAATAAGCATCGGAATGAAGGATTTGCCGGAAAGGCCGAATTTACGAAAGATTCGATCCATCACGAAAGCAACCCTTGCCATGTACCCGCAGGCCTCAAGAAAGGCTAAAAAGATAAAGAGAACAAGCATCTGCGGAACAAAGCCGAGAACGGCGCCGACCCCGCCGACAATTCCGTCGAGGATCAATCCCTTGAGCCATTCGGCGCAATTGACGGCATCGAGTCCGCTTTCAATCAGCGCGGGGATTCCCGGAACCCAGATTCCGTATTCGGCGGAATCCGGTGCCTCCTCTAAGATCGAGTCGGCAATGGCGGCAATGTCATAACCCTCCTCTGCCAGGGAGTCACCATAGATATCAACGCTTTCTTCAAAGGCTTCGAAGTCGAGATCTTTCACGGCGCTGAGAACATCATCGGCGCCGGCCACGTTACTGCCGGCAGCCGTCTCGATGGCAGCGAGAAGCTCGGGATTGCTGAGAGTTTCGGCAGCGTAATCATCAAGAGCTTCGGCATATTCACTGTTACCGATACCGAAAAGATGGTAACCGTCGCCGAAGAGACCATCGTTGGTCCAATCCGTTGCCATCCCGCCGATGGTGGTAATGGAAACATAATAGACGACAAACATCACCGCCGCAAAAATCGGCAGCGCCAAAAGGCGACTGGTGACGATGCGGTCGATCTTATCGGAAAGCGAAAGCATTCCCGCGTTTCTCTTTTTATAGCATCCCTTCAAAATCGAATTGATATAGAGGTAGCGTTCGTTGGTGATGATGCTTTCGGCATCATCATCCATTTCTTTTTCGGCAGCAACGATATCCGCTTCGATGTGATTTCTCACTTCTTCACCGAAATTCAATTTTTCAATCGTTTTTTCGTCTCGTTCAAAGAGTTTTACCGCATACCAGCGCTGTTGTTCCTCAGGCATATCATGAACAACGGCTTCCTCGATATGAGCGATGGCATGCTCCACGGTGCCGCTGAAAACGTGAAGAGGAATCGCCTTTTCCCCTGCGGCTGCATTGACGGCGGCTGCGGCCGCCTCGGCAACACCTTTTCCCTTCAGCGCCGAAATTTCCAAAACAGGACAGTGCAGCTGCTTCGACAAGGACTTTGTGTCAATCTTATCACCGTTTTTTTTGACAATGTCCATCATGTTGACGGCAATCACAACGGGGATTCCCAACTCCAGTAATTGTGTCGTCAGATAAAGATTGCGTTCGAGATTGGTTCCGTCTACGATGTTGAGCACAGCGTCGGGTTTTTCCTCGATCAAATAATTTCTGGCGATGACTTCCTCTAAAGTATAGGGAGAGAGGGAATAAATACCCGGCAGATCGGTAACAACCGCGTCGGGATGATTTTTTAAGCGCCCCTCTTTCTTTTCCACCGTCACGCCGGGCCAATTTCCCACGAACTGATTGGAGCCGGTCAGGGCGTTAAACAGTGTTGTTTTTCCGCTGTTGGGATTTCCGGCCAGAGCGATTTTTACATTTCCCTTCATCATATTCCTCCTATTTAAGTTAATTACAACTAACTAATGCACCAAAAAAAACAGAGTATTTCTCTGGCGATCCGTTTTGCCTATTCAATCTCAATAATTTCAGCATCATTCCTACGCAATGAAAGTTCATATCCTCTAACGGTAATTTCGACAGGATCTCCGAGAGGGGCAACTTTCCTAATATAGACATCGGTTCCTTTGGTAATTCCCATGTCCATAATACGACGTTTTACAGCCCCTTCTCCATGAATTTTTTTAACGATAACCGTATCGCCGACCCGTACGTCTTTCATGCTTCTCATTTCTTCTTTCTTTCCTCCTTAAATCATAATCTTCGCCGCCATCTCCCGGCTGATCGCCACCCGGGATTCTCTGACGTTGACAATCACATTTCCGCTGATCATGGAGATAACCGTAACATTTGTACCGGCAGTGAAGCCGAGACTTTCCAAGTATTTGCGCACTTCGGGATTGCCGCCTACCCGAAGCACGGTTTTTTCTTCTCCTGTATCGGCCATTGTTAGCGGCATCATATTATCCTCCTTGCTGCTCAAACGAAAAAGATTTCATAAAAAAGCCTTAGACAGGTTTTTTATCACTCGATTTGAGTTAATAATATCTAACTTTTTCTAAGTTTAACACGACTAACCTCGTTTGTCAATGCCATTTTTTGTTTTCTTGAATTTTTTTTTGATCTATGGTACTCTTATAATAAGTAAAATGGGAAAGTGGTGATCATACCATGGAAATCAGAAAATCGGCCGAGGATTATCTGGAAACAATGTTGATGTTACAGGAACAACGAGGATATATCCGCTCCATCGATATTGCCAATCATCTCGGGGTAACGAAACCCTCCGTCAGTTACGCCGTTAAAAAACTGAGAGAAAACGGCTATATTTCCATGGATAAAGACGGTCTTATCACCCTTTCCGCCACGGGGAAAGAAATCGCCGAGCGGATGTATGAACGTCATAAACTTCTGACCTCTTTTCTCGTGCTCATCGGTGTTGACGGCGCCATCGCGGAAGAGGATGCCTGCAAGATCGAACACGACATCAGCAACGAGACTTTTCAGGCGATCCACCGCCATATTAAAAAATTTTTACAGGAAGGTTAAACCATATGAGTAAGAAAAAACGGATCAAAACAATTCTGATCATTGTTTTCGCCATATTGGCTTTATTAACCGCCGGCGTTGTCGGCGCATCACTCTATTTTTTCGGCAACATGAACACCACCGAGATCTCAAAAGACAATGAAGATCTCGGCATTACCGAAGAGCGCGCGGCGCAAAGCGACGCAAAAATCACAAACTACGCCCTTTTCGGCGTTGATACCAGAGATATGTCGGCAGATTCAGGACGGAGCGACGCGATTCTTATTCTGACTGTGGATGAAAAACACAACGTCATCAAAATGACGTCGATCCTGCGCGACAGCAAAGTTCCCATTGAAGGCCACGGCGAGCAAAAGATCACCCATGCTTATGCTTTGGGCGGCCCGACACTGGCCATTAAAACCATCAACCAAAACTTTGATATGGATATCAAAGATTACGTCACCGTTAATTTCAGCCAGATGGCGGAAATCGTTGATTCGGTAGGCGGCATCACCATGGATCTCACCCCAAGCGAAGCAGCTGAAATCAATGAAATGACACCCGACGCGCAAAAGCTTCAAGGCTCCGGCAGTATGGAACTCAACGGCGATCAGGCTGTTGCTTACAGCCGCATTCGCAAGATCGACTCCGACAACGCCCGCGCCGATCGGCAAAAAGAAGTGCTGAGCGCCGTTTTTCGCAAAATCGCTTCTCTGCCCAAAACGCAATATCCCGGCGTCATCCACGATTTCCTCGGTTTGGTCGAAACTTCTCTGACCTACGGAGATCTGATCGGTTACACGACGTCTCCCCTGATCACAAAGGGATTTTATACCGAACAATATTCCATTCCCGATGAAGCCTATGAAACCGATCTGAAAGGCGGCATCGACAGTACCGGCGCATGGGTTTGGACTTATGATTTGAATAAAGCCGCAAAACGCCTGCATACCATCGTTTACGGAGAAACAGAGTAAACACATCAAAAAAGTCACAGCAATAAAAGAAGCTTCTTAAACCAAAGTTTGAGAAGCTTCTTTTTACTCCATTTTTCTCTGATGTGGCGGAGCAAATCCGTAAGCCGGGTTCTGTGCTGAACGATTCGATCATCATCTATCTTGACCCGCCGTCACCGGCGGGTTCACGCGACCTAACCCGAAAGCTGGACGGGCCGCCCAATACTTTCCTATTCGGTCTTGCACCGGATGGGGTTTACCTGGCCGATTCGTTACCGAATCGCCGGTGCGCTCTTACCGCACCGTTCCACCCTTACCTCCGAAAGGAGGCGGTTTATTTCTGTGGCACTATCCCTGAGGTCACCCTCGCCGGCCGTTAGCCGGCATCCTGCCCTGCGGTGCCCGGACTTTCCTCAAACGGCTCCTTTCGGAGACCCGTTCGCGATGATTCAATTTACTCCGCCCCGTCATTATACTTTAAAAACATATTTTTGACAACTTTTTTCACAAAACATGCCAGCAATTTTTCATCTTTTCCGCCACGATGAAACGAATTCCCGGCATAGCAGCGGCCATTTTCTCCGTAAAAACCTCGATAACATGAACTTCCGTATCGAAATGACCCGCGTCGATCAAACAAAGATCCAGCGCAGCCGCTTCCTCTCCCTGATGATATTTGAGATCTCCGGTAACGTAGACGTCGGCGCCTGCTTTGGCGGCGGCGGAAATGAAATCGCTTCCGGCGCCGCCCATTACAGCCACGGTACGGATCAGCCGATGCTTATTGCCGACGACCCGAATCATATCGAGATGCAAACGTTCTTTCACTGCCGCCGCAAAATCCCCCAACGTCGCTTTCTCCGGATAGATACCGATCACACCGAAACTGCCGCCGTTTTCCGTGGGGCAGAAGGGACAGCAAAGGGTCAATCCCAGTTTCTTTCCGAGCACGGCGCTGACGCCGCCGGCGGCTTTATCGAGATTGGTATGACAGGAAACAACGGCGATATCATCTTTGATCAGAGAAGCGATGAGCCGCCCCTTTCCCTTGCCCCGATCGATGGAACGAAACTCCTTAAAAAAGAGGGGATGATGGGTCACGATCAGCTCCGCTTTGTATTTTTTTGCCTCGTAGACGGTTTCTTCATTCAAATCAAGCGCCGTAAGCACCGTCGTGATCTCCGCATCGGGATCACCCAGCTGCATGCCGCTGTTATCCCAATCCTCCTGAGAGGAAAAAGGATACAGCTCATCGATGGCCGCGATCACTTCCGCTAATTTCATGATTTCAATCTTCCCCTTTTTCCGCAATGATCAGCCTCTTTTCGGCCGCGTCGATCATGCTCAATATTTTCGTCAATGCCAATTGACGTTTTTCACCTTCATTATGCTCACGCAAACGCTTTAACAAAGCTTCATTTTTGTTTTTTTCCTGCGCCAGCCGGCGTTTCAGCGTTTCGTCATTCTTCTTTAAAAGAATGGGACCGGCAAAAAGCTCGATCTCATCCCAATCGGCAACACCGGGAACGGCGCGCATAATCGTGTAAAACTGTCCTTCTTCCTCAACCATGGCCTCATCGGCCAAGGTAAAACCGAGAGAGCGAAGGCAGGACCGCACCTTATCGCTGTTTCCCATGGCCTGTATCACGAGAGAAGACATTGAACGCACCGTATCTTCGTCATGCCAAAGGATATCCGTGATGGTCAAGCCGCCCATCCCGGCAAGCACGGCAACGTCAGCTTCACCGGGTCTGAGCACGGAAAAACCGTCACCGACGCGAAAATCGGCTTTGGACGCTTCTTTTTTCCCGGCAAAGAAGCGCTGCGCCCGATCCAGAGAATGAGGAGAGATATCGGAGAGAATCGCTTTTTCGGCGATCCCTTCTTTCAACAGATAATATGAAAGCTCACCGCGATCGGCACCGATATCGGCGACGATACTTCCCGCGGGAACGAAGGATGCGGCAAGACATAAACGTTTCGATAATTTCATTGTTTAAAGCTCTTCCACAAAGGAGATACACTCATGCTCCTTGAGATAATCGATAAATTCGTCTCTCTTACCGCGCTTGGGTAATTCCACCAAAAGCGTAGCCGAAATCAGGCTGCCGTCGGTACCCTGTTCAAAATGAAGAATTTTTACATGACGGCGATGAAGCAAAGAGAAAAAATCTCTCAAAGCGGCATCTTCGCTCAGTTCGATATAAAGATTACACTCTCTGGAGAAAAGCTGCTTCAGCTTCATATCGGCTTTTCCTATAACGATATAGGTGATAACGATCAAAACCAAAGTGATCAGCGTTCCTTCAACGAAGCCGATCCCTGCAGCCAGCCCCATACAGGCACAGGCCCAGAGACCCGATGCCGTGGAAAGCCCGCGTACCTCGTTGACGCCCGTCACGATGATGGTGCCGACACCGAGAAAACCAACGCCGCTGATGACCTGAGCGCCGAGACGGGCGGCGGCCGAAACATCAGAGGGGAACTGTACGATCAAATACTGTCCCACGATCATCGCCAAAGCGGAACCGAGGCAGACAAGGATATGCGTTTTGATCCCCGCACCGCGATTGCGATAATCGCGTTCCAAACCGATAATCAGGCCGACGAGCATCGCCAAAAGCAAACGCAGAAAAACGGCGGTGATACTCCAACCGTGGATCGTATCCAACAATGCGCTCATTTTCCCTCTCCTTTCCACCGAATCGTAAGAAAATTCCTCTGTAAGCATGATATCATTTCAAAAGAAAGTTGTCAATATTCTCTCTCGGAGGCAACATACAATACAAAAATACACGAAAAAAGATGCAAAAAAAGACAAAAAAAAGAAAAAAACTTTTTGAAAACAGTGTGTCCGTAAATCGAAAATATTCTTTTTTAAAACAAAGGGAGATTCGGAAACAGTATGTCCGTAAATCGAAAAAAAATTTTTGAAAACAGTGTGTCCGTAAATCAAAAATATTTTTTTAAACAAAGAGGGATTCGGAAACAGTGTGTCCGTAAATCGAAAAAAACTTTTTGAAAACAGTGTGTCCGTAAATCGAAAAAAACTTTTTGAAAACAGTG
>CACXDX010000045.1 GCA_902766525.1 uncultured Bacillota bacterium
ATCACGCTGTTGATGCATACTCCCCGCCGAGAACTTGAAGATATGATTTTCCGGCGCAAGCTGCGGAAACGAAAAAAGGTCATGATCGGTTCCGTTGAGACTTTCAAAACTTCTTTCGAATACGATTACGAAGAAAAGTTTACTCCCATCACCGATATCTATGATTTAGGCGATGATGAGTCGGAATATATCTTTCCCCTGGTTTTTTTCTGTGAAGAACTGCCGGAGGGTCATATTCCCCGTTCCTCCGCGCCGAAATACGATCTTTCTTTTTCTTTAAAAATTGACCCGGAGAAGGAACCGGAACTGGCGGAATTGGAACGAAATGATCCTTATTTGGCAAATTTTGCCAGTAATGAAACAGATCTGAAAAAATGGAAGATCCGTCCGAAATTGGCATTGTCCGAAACAGGCATCAATGATCTCATCGCTTTGCAGGAGAAAGAACCCTCCATGGAATTTGAGGTGGAATATCTGTTTTTCAGCAAGCTGCTCACCGGCATTTATCCCATTGATGGCTATGATTACCCCGAATGGGTGCCGGAGCTTTTGGACAAGCTCAATCGTTCCGTCAATCCCTGGATCAAGAAATAAGAGAAAAAATAAAACCCCCCGACGCGGGAAATTCCGCATCGGGGGGTTTTGATCAGTTGGTTTAGCGTTTGCCTTTAAAGGAAACCGAATTTTTTAAAGACAGATATTTCAGCGAATTTTCTTTTCAAACCAGTTTTGGCCGTAGCTGCAGATCGGGCAGATCTTCGGCGCCGCGGCGGCTTTGACTTCATATCCGCAGTTGCGGCAGATCCAGATGACTTCTTCCGCTTCGTCGAAAACGGTATCCGCTTCCACTTTGGCGAGGAGCTTTTTGTAGCGTGCTTCGTGGTTCTTTTCGATGTCGCCGACTTGTTTGAAGAGGGAGGCGATTTCCGCAAAGCCTTCTTCCTCGGCTTCTTTGGCCATGCGGGGATACATATCGGTCCATTCTCCGTTTTCTCCCGCCGCGGCAGCTTTGAGATTTTCGACGGTTGAGGGGATGTTGCCTTCGTGTAAGAGTTTAAACCAGATTTTGGCGTGTTCTCTTTCGTTGAGGGCGGTTTCCTCAAAGATGGCGGCGATCTCTTCAAAACCGTCCTGCTTCGCCCGGGAGGCAAAATAAGTATATTTGTTTCGGGCCTGAGATTCTCCGGCGAACGCTTCGGCGAGATTGGCTTCGGTACGGCTGCCGGCGAGCATCGCCGCGTCTTTGGCCGGTTCATCCGAAGGGATCGGTTCGAATTCCTCGGCGCCGTGTTTACAGACAGGGCAAACGAAATCGGCGGGAAGCTCATCGCCTTCGTAGACGTAGCCGCAGATACGGCAGCGCCATCCTTTTTTCTTCGTTTTCTTCGGCCGGGGTTTGACGAATTTCATATAGAAATCATAAGTCAGAGTCGTATCGCCGCTCAATACTTCCGCTTCGGTCACGTCGGCGATGAAAAGGGTGTGGGTGCCCAGATCCGTGGAGGAGATCACCTTTCCGGAGATAAAGGCATTGCAGTTTTCGGTCAGATGGAGCAGACCGTTTTCCCCGCGTTCGACGGCGCTGAAATCTTTGAACTTATCAACGTCTTTGCCCGATTGGAATCCGAAATGTTGAAAGATCGAGAAAGGCGTCGCCGTCGTCAGCACCGAAACGGTGAAGAGGCCTGTGGCGAGAACCATATCGTGGGTATAGTTGCTCTTGTTGACTGCCAGCATGACCCGGTTGGGTGTGGCGGTCACCTGAGAAAAGGTGTTGATAACGCAGCCGTTATCTTTGTCACCGTCTTTGGCCGTGAGAATATAGAGGCCGTAGCCGATGTTAAACATTGCTTTGGGATCCATGAGATACTCCTTTTTATTTCAGTGAGGCGGCCATCGCGTCGAGAAGGGCTTCCATATCTTCGCATTGTTCGGCCTTCATGGTGGATTTGATGGTCACGGTCGGTTCGAGGATGGTGATATCCTTCATATTTTCCAGCTTCGCTTTGATCTTTTTGCCGGATGCCGGGGCCCAGCTGCCGTTTTCCATGATCGCCGCGGTTTTGCCGCGAACGGTCAGGTGTTCCATTTCCATCAGCAGCGTTTCGATAACGGGATGGATCTCTCCGGTATAGGTCGGCGAGGCAATGGCGAAGTGGCTGTATTTGAAGATATCCGCAATGAGGTAGGAGGGATGTGTTTTGGCCGCATCGTACATCGTGATTTCGGTGATGCCTCTGTCGTTGAGGCCGGCGGCGAAGATCTCAGCCATATTCTGCGTTCCGCCGTACATCGAGGTATAAATGATCACGATGCCCTTCTTTTCTTCTTTATAGCTGCTCCAGAGATCGTGCTTTTCAATGAAATAGCCGAGATCGCTTCTCCAGACGGGGCCGTGGAGCGGGCAGATCCTTTGGATATCGAGACCGGCGGCTTTTTTGAGCACGTTTTGAACCTGTTTGCCGTATTTGCCGACGATATTGCAATAGTAGCGGCGGGCGGAATCGATGAGATCGCGGTCAAAATCAAATTCATCGTTGAAGAGCTTGCCGTTCAGCGTGCCGAAGGTACCGAAAGCGTCGGCGGAAAACAGCGTTTTGTCGGTGCTGTCGTAAGTCATCATCACTTCGGGCCAATGGACCAGCGGCGCCATAACGAAATTTAAAACGTGATCGTTGATCGTGAGGCTGTCGCCTTCTTTGACGAGGTGAAAACGGTCGGAAAAGTCGGTTGTGAAATATTGCCCCATCATCGTGGCGATTTTGCTGTTGCAGACGATGGTTGCTTCGGGATAAGCGTTGGCGGTGGATTCAAAAGAAGCCGCGTGGTCGGGCTCCATATGATTGACGACAATGTAGTCGAGTTTTCTGCCGTCGAGCACCGCGGCCAGATTTTCTGAAAATTGGCGGCAGCAGGAGAAATCGACGGTGTCGAAGAGAACGGTTTTATCTTTGTCGATGAGGACGTAGGCATTGTAGGAAACCCCTTCGGGAATCGGATAAACGCTTTCAAAGCGTTCGGTGGTGCGGTCGTTGGCGCCGATCCAAAAGAGGTTGTCGGTAACTTTTTTGATGCATTTCATGGTGTGATCAATCCTTCCGTTTTTTTAAAATATCTATCAAGCGGCTGCAATATGCAGCCGCTTGAATCAGGAGCGAAATCAAATCACAGCGAGGACCCGGATCCGCGAAGACCGGGCCGCTGCGGTGTATTTCCGTTTTGGAGCGCTTTTTGAAATTCCGAGGATCGTTTTACCGTTCAGTCGTAGAGTGCCCGGGATGATACGCCGCTGAGCTGCGAGATCTTTCCGGTAAAATAACCGATAACATCAGCGGGAGCGTCGATGACGATGCTGATGATACGGGTATTTTGACGGATGTGAGGCAGGCCCATTCTGCCGATGATGTATTGATCATAACTGCTGAGAATTTCATTGAGTTCCGGTACGGCGGCAGTATCTTTCACGATGATACCGACGACGGCAACTTTGTTTTCCATGGTTCATACTCCCTTAGATTCGCTTTAAGCTGAAAATAAACTCAGTCGACGGCTTCAAACATGTCCTTGCCGGCGCCGCAGTCCGGGCAGCACCAGTCATCGGGAAGATCTTCAAAAGCGGTACCGGCGGCGATGTCGTTATCGGGATCGCCGATGGCGGGATCATAAACGTAGTCACAAACAGTGCAGATATATTTTTGCATGATGATAATTCCTTTCCGTTTCGTTATTTTTTCCAAAGTTGATGCAGATTGCAGTAAGCGTAAGCGGTGACTTCATCAACGGGATCAACGCAGAAAACGGCTTTCGGCTCGTCTTCCGGGGTAAGTTTCTGAATCAGCAGATTCTTTCCGGTATCAAGAGCGATCCAGCTGATGTAATGTTTTTCGGTCATCGGATGTTCCGTTTCCCCGATTTTAACCGTTACGGTGCAGCCGTTCCTTTCAATAACAGGAACATGCTTTTCCCTTGCCGCGTCTTCGGTATTGGGGATCAATTCGACCATTTCTTCTCCGCAGCAGCTGACGGGCGCTCCGGAAGCATAAGCGTGGGTGATGACATTCCCGCAATGTTTGCAATAAAAAAATTTGGGATCCATAGAACACCTCCTGTTGATTTTCTTTAATTATAGTGTATAATAGAAAAAAAATCCGTTGTAGTTACAACGCAAAGGAGAAAATATGCCTTGTTTTTTTGAGGAAATTTCCAAAGATGAAATCGGGAGACTCATGCTGTTTGAGGGCTTGAGCCCCGAGGAAATCGATAAGGTCGTCGAATGTCTGAAAGCGAGCGAATGCTGCTTCCCCAAAGATCATCCGATCTTAAATCGACGGGAGGATACTTCTTCTCTCGGTATTCTTTTAAAGGGCAGCGCCTTTGTGGTCAGCAGCGACAGCGAGGGCAATCGCTCCATTCTGGCGACGATACAACAAAACGAGATCTTCGGGATCGGTTTGCTGATGGATGATTTCTATGAAAATCTTGCCGTCATTGCCGCCGAGGATTGTACCATTTTGATGATCGACGCCGATAAACTCTTTTGGGGCTGTCCGATTTCGTGTCACACTCATAAGCAGATGCTCTATAATGTGATCAATATTCTTTCCCGAACGAATCTGGGATTGATGCGTAAATCACGTCACATCTCTCAGCATTCCCTGCGCCGGAAAATTTTATCCTTTTTGGACGAACAATCGCAGTATCAAAAAAGCGCCGATTTCCAGGTTCCCTTCAATCGTCAGGAAATGGCGGATTATCTCGGCGCCGATCGCTCCGCACTTTCGGCGGAGCTTTCAAGAATGAAAAAAGAAGGTATCATCGATTTTGAAAAAAATCATTTCATTCTGAAAAAGCCGGGCATATAAAAAAGCGGAAAAGAAGGACTTCTCTTCCGCGTCTTTTGTTGGTGGGCCCACTTGGGATCGAACCAAGGACCAACCGGTTATGAGCCGGGGGCTCTACCGCTGAGCTATAGGCCCGAATACGTATCTCATTATACAATGATGAAGCATCCTTGTCAAATCGGGGCGGTAAAAAAGGTGGGAAAAATAAATCGCCGACGAGAAAAAAATCCGAAGCGTTCCGGCCATAAAACACCTGCTCAGGATATTTCTCCACCTTAAACGCCGTTGACAAAAAAACCTAAAAATGGGATAATTTAAAGACAGAAACAGATCATCGTAACAGTAACCGGATTCGCGAAAAGATAAAATAAATACCATAGAAAAAGAGGGATCGAAATGGAGATCAGTAAGAATGCCGAAGTCGTTTTGGAACGACGTTATCTGACCAGAGATGAAAACGGAGAGCTCATCGAAACACCGGAAGGTCTTTTTCGCCGTGTGGCCAAAGCTCTGGCCGCTCCGGATAAAAATTACGACGCGGCGGCCGACTTGAGCAAAGTGGAAGAGGATTTTTTTGAATTGATGACCTCTATGCGGTTTTTGCCCAATTCGCCGACGCTGATGAATGCCGGAAAGGAACTCGGTCAGCTTTCCGCCTGCTTCGTTCTGCCGGTGGAGGATTCCATGGACTGCATCTTTGATACCATCAAAAATGCCGCGCTG
>CACXDX010000046.1 GCA_902766525.1 uncultured Bacillota bacterium
TCGTGCCCCGATCGATGCAGCCGATGGCAATGCGTCCCACATATTCATTATAATCAATGGAAGATACGAGAACCCTGAGAGCGCCGTTGGGATCGCTTTCGGGCGGATCAAAATAGTTTATGATTTTTTCAAAGAGAGGAGTCAGATCTTCTGCGGGTTCATCGAGGTCCTCCGTGGCAATGCCCTGACGGCTGGAACAATAGATAAAAGGGCTGTCCAATTGTTCATCGGAAGCGCCGAGATCCATTAAGAGTTCCAAAACTTCATCAACGACTTCATCAATGCGCCGATCGGGTCGATCGATTTTATTAATCAACACGATGACTTTATGATTGAGCGCGAGTGCCCGCTCAAGCACAAAGCGTGTCTGAGGCATCGGTCCCTCGGAGGCGTCGACCAATAAAAGGACGCCGTTGACCATTTTAAGGACGCGTTCAACTTCTCCGCCGAAATCGGCATGACCCGGAGTATCCACAATATTGATCTTCACGCCTTTGTAATAAGCGGAAGTATTTTTTGCTAAGATTGTGATGCCGCGTTCACGCTCCAGATCGTTGGAATCCATAACCCGTTCTTCAACGACCTGGTTTTCTCTGAATGCACCGCTTTGCCGGAGCATTTTGTCGACAAGGGTGGTTTTACCGTGGTCAACGTGGGCAATGATCGCGATATTTCTCAAGTCTTCTCTCTTCAAAAAACTCACCATAGCTTTCTCATTAATATATCCACAAATATATATTATACACTTTTTTTCGCCTAAAAACAATGATAAAATCGCAGATATCTATTTTTGAAAGGAATATTTCTTTTTCATGACGCGGTTTTATTGATGATTAAAATAAAAAAAAGGCCTGTCCTTCAGACAGGCCTTTTTGGTACAATGTTGATTATTACAGTTCCAAATCAAGACCGGAAGTTTTTTGGGTGAGGATTTTTTCAACCAGAGAAGCGATCTGAGCACCGGCTTCTACCGGAGGAATACCGCCTTTATGGATGTTGGAGATCATGGTGCGATCAGCTTCAACAGTGCCTTGGACCGGTTTATAGGTGAGATAGGCGCTCATCGATTCGGCGGTGCCGAGACCGGGACGTTCCCCGATGAAGAGTAAGATCAACTCCGGTTTCAGGATTTCGCCGATGCAGTTGACAATGCCGACGCGGGCATTTTTAACAAAAATATCTTTGCCGAGATTGTAGCCTTTGGATTCAAGACCGGCTTTGCAGGAAGTGAAGACATCTTCGATGTTGGCGTCAATGGCTTTGGCGCTGAGACCGTCGCCGACAACGATCTGAATCTGGGCACCGGCCGGTGCTTCCGCTTTCATCTTGGCGATGCTTTCATCGGAGAGGATACGGCCGAGATCGGGACGGGTCAGATATTCATCTTTGTCTGCGGCTTTTGATTCCAACTGAATGAAGCCGAGGCGGTTGATGATCGCTTCATCGGCATAGCTCATAACGGCATCCTGAGCGACGGCATGGTCGGCGCGGAACTTCAACATGGTTTTGGTGAGGGGACGAGTCCCGGCTCTCCAAACGCCGATACGGGCGGAGGTCGCTTTCATCATATCTTCATAGGCGCTGCGATTTTCCGGATCGGGCACGTTCAGCGGATTTCCCATCTGGGAAATATCGGGAACTTCACCGGTGGAGGTGTTTCCGTTGCCCACAGGGACTTTTTTGTTGATCTCAGCCATAACTGAGGAGACGATTCTTTGGATTTCCTGATTATTCATATCCGTACCTCCTTACATAATCGTCGACGCGTCGCCGGCTTTTTTCGTCAGCTTGCCGTCTTCCATAAAGCCGTATTTTTCCATCCAGCATTCAAATTCGGCGAGGGGACGAGTATTGGAGATTGCTCTCAGGGAAGCGATATCATGATAACTGGAGGTCTGATAGTTGAGCATAATGTCATCGCCCATGGGAACGCCCATGAAATAATTGCAGCCGGCTGTGGTCAGCAGGATTGCCAGATCTTCAAGGTCATTCTGGTCGGCTTTCATATGATTGGTGTAACAAACGTCAACGCCCATGGGAACACCGGTAAGCTTACCCATGAAATGGTCTTCAAGACCTGCGCGGGCAACCTGTTTGCCGTCGTAGAGGTATTCGGGCCCGATAAAGCCGACGACGGTATTGACGAGGAAGGGCTGGAAACGTTTGGCGAAACCATAGCAGCGGGCTTCCAGAGTAACCTGGTCGGCACCGTCATGAGCTTCGGAGGAAAGTTCGGAGCCCTGTCCGGTTTCAAAATAGTTGACGTTGGGGCCTTCAGCCATACCTCGTTCGAGCATCAGTTTTCTCGCGTCGGCAATGACCTGGCCGTCGATACCGAAGGCAGTGTTGGCCGCTTCGGTGCCGGCAATACTTTGGAAAATCAGGCCGGTATGAGCGCCGTCTTCGATGGCTTTCATCTGAGTTGTCACATGGGACAAGACACAGCTTTGAGCCGGCAGATCGTATTTGAGCATATATTCTTCAACAGCGTCAAGCAAACGTTTGGTGCCGACGGGATTGTCTTCGACGGGATTGATACCGATGACGGCATCACCGATGCCATAGGTAATACCTTCACGCAGGGACGCGAGAATACCGTCGACATCATCGGTGGGGTGGTTCGGCTGAAGGCGAACGCCGAGGCGGCCTTCTTCCCCGATGGTGGTACGGCAATGGGCTGTGACTCTCAGTTTCTGAGCCGCGAGGACAAGGTCCATGTTGGACATCAGTTTGCAGACGGCTGCGACCATTTCCGAAGTCAAACCGCGGCTGATGCGGCGAATATCAGCGCCGGTAACATCGATATCAAGGATATATTCGCGAAGCGCTTCCACAGTCCAATTTTTGATTTCATCAAAAATCGTTTTGTTGATATCATCGATGATAATACGAGTGACTTCATCCTTTTCATAAGGGATGACCGGGTTGTTGTAAAGATCTTCCATCGTCATCTGGCTGAGCACAGCCTTGGCGGCGACTCTTTCCTCGACACTCTGAGCGGCAATGCCGGCCAAAGTATCCCCGGATTTTTCTTCGTTGGCTTTGGCCAAAACATCTTTTACATCACGAAACTGATGGGCATGGCCAAACAATGTTGTACTTAATCGCATCTCTCCACCTCTTCTTTTTGTTTGATCAGATACAATCTTTTCATTCGTTATTTTTCTGCTCGCGGAAAACGAACAGATCTCTAATTATTGCAAATAATCATACCTATTCTATATTCTATTTTAATCGAAAAAATCCTTCTTTACAATGGAAAAAATAAGGAAAATTTTTAATTTTTTTTATTTTTTTGCGCACGGTCGACAAAAAAAATTTGTGGAAAAAAAGAGTGCTTTATCATAAAAAATCATAGCTTTTTAAAATAAAAAAAGGGATAAGTTTCAAAACTTATCCCCAAGAAAACAGATAAATGTCTAAGAGAAATCCCGCTGTATTTTATTCGTTATAGAGCTTTTCGTGATGATAGCCTTCGTCGAGTCCCTGTTCTTCCAGCTCCGCGGAGATTCTGCCGCCGCAGGTTTTAACCAGGATTTTGACAATGACATAGGTGATGACGAAA
>CACXDX010000047.1 GCA_902766525.1 uncultured Bacillota bacterium
AAATAGAAGTTGCCGCTGGTCACGTCGGAGAAAGAGGACTTTTTGGCGGGCCACTGGCGTTTGCAGCGCCAGATGAAAGACATGATCTCTCCGCGGGTACAGGTCTTATTGGGTGAAAATTGGGTCTGGGAGGTACCGGCAACGATCTCGTTCTGATAGGCCCAAAGCACGGCATTGTAATAATAGGCCGAGGAAGGAACGTCTTTAAAGGGATGGGCGCCGTTCACAACGGGGCTGCCGTTGACACGATAGATGAAGGAAACCGCCTCCGCTCTGGTGCAGGTCTTGTTCGGTGAAAATGTCGCGGTGGTGGTGCCGGCGGTGATCCCCTTTTCCAAAGCCCAATAGACGTCGTTGTAATAATAGACGCCTTCATTGACGTCGCCGAATTTTACGGTGACATAGCATTGCTGGATGAGATCGCCGTGGATGGCGGTGATCGCTGCGGTGCCGTAGCCGACGGCGGTGATCACACCGTTTTCATCGACGCGGGCGACGGCGGAACGATTCGTTACCCATGTGATCTCGGTTTCCGTGGCGTCTTCGGGAAAGATCTTGAGGGTCAGCTGATAGGTTTCTCCCGCTTTCAGGATGAGGCTTCTCTCAACGAGTGTCATCGATTCCATGGGGATGGGATCGACGGGGTCAACGGGATCGACGGGATCGACGGGATCGACGGGATCAACGGGATCGACGGGATCCGACGGGTCTCCGCTTTCACCTTCGCCGTCGCCCCCGGTATTGAGGATGACTTCGACGCCGTCATCGTTCACGTCGTTTTCCTCGGCGAAGACGACGAGGGGGAACACAGCGAAGATCAGACAGAGGATGAGCGGGATCGCAAAGAATTTCTTTTTCATGAGTATCCTCCTGATATTATGGAATAAAAAATTTTCGGATAGACAAGCAACATATTATTATCTACCCTATATCATAGCGCAAATTGATTTTTTTTGCAATAGGATTCATGGCCGTACCTGCCCGAAAATGAAAAAAAAGTCTCTCTTGCGAGAGACTTTTTTTGGTGCCGAAGGTCGGGGTCGAACCGACACGGTATCGCTACCACCGGATTTTGAGTCCGGCACGTCTGCCAATTCCATCACTTCGGCGTATGTTTCAATTATAGCAAAGAAATCCGATATGTCAATAGTTTTTTATCGGGAAATGCGGCGGCCGAGAGAGAAAAGAGAAAGGGAGAAGGTCAAAGAGCCGTAAAAAGAAAGAGAAGGAAGCCCTCGCATCCGGGAACGCGAAAGAGGGGACGATGATATAAAAAGCATGAAATCCCGTTCGTAAATGATTTGCGCCGGCGCGAAAATTTTAGTATAATAGGAGCCGAAGATTACGGTAAAGAAAGGAAAACACCATGAGCATATTTCGACCCGATCTGTTGGCGGAGGACCTCTTTGATCTGCCTCTGGCGGATCTGAAGGCAAAAGGTATTGTCCACATCTTATTTGACGTCGACAATACCATCGTTCCCTATAACTCTCAGGAAATTCCCGAGGCGACGATCGAATGGTTCAAGCAGACGACGACCGACGGTTTTCACCTCTGCATTCTCTCCAACAACAGCGCCGAACGGGTGGCTCCCGTTGCCGAGAAGCTGGGCATCGACTTCATCGCCCGGGCAAAAAAACCGCTGCAAAACGGTGCCAAACGGGCAATTACTCTCTTTGACGCGCCCAAAGAAAAGATCGCCCTCGTCGGCGATCAGCTGCTGACGGATACGGTCTGCGGCAACCGCGCCGGCTTCACCACCATCGTGGTCAAGCCCATCAATCCCGATGAGCTCTGGATCACCAAGTGGCACCGCAATTACGAAAAGCTGCTTTACCGCCTCATGGGCATCAGGCGATAAAGATCCGCTTCGTCGGGGCGACGAGGTATTCAAAAACTGTTTTTGCATATAATGAAGGGTGTAGTCACGAACATTTTTCAAGCAAAAGCAGGTGAGATTATGAAAAATATCGTTCTGATCGGTTTCATGGGCAGCGGCAAATCGTCGATGGGACGGTTTCTCAGCCGCGAACTCGACTATGATTTTTTCGATACCGATAAGGAAATGGAAAATGTGACCGGTTTGAAGGTCCATCAGATCATGAAGAAATACGGGAAGATCCGCTTCGCTTCCGAGGAGCGGCTGATCGTAAAAAAACTGGCGGCGATGGATCGCACGATCATTGCCACCGGCGGCTCCTTCATCGATAATGAGGAAAACATCAAGGCTCTCAAGGACAACAGCGTCTTCGTCTTCCTCGACGTCGACGATGATATCATCATCGACCGGCTGAAACGCCGCCGTGTCCGTCCCTTCAACGAAAAGGGCAGTTTAACGGAGCTGGTGCCGAAGATCTACGGCCGACGCCGTCCCGTTTACGAGCGATACGCCGACATCACCGTCAACACCACGGAAAAGACCATGGAGGAAACAGCCGAAGAAATCGTTCAAAGGCTGGACAGCGTTTATGTACAGTGAAGAAGAAATCAAAAAAATACTGGATACCGCCGTCTCCCGGGGAGGCGATTATGCCGATCTCTTTGTGAGCAGGATCGAGACCGGCAGCATCCTCGCGGAAGAAAAAAAAATCCGCCGCTTCCATCGCGGCAGCGACGAAGGCGCCGGCATCCGCGTGCTGAAGGGGGACGCTTCCTTCTATTATTATACCAACGATCTCTCTTTTCCCTCCCTCCTCGCATTGGCCGAGCGGGCGGCGGGCAGCGGCGGCGACGGCGACGTCCGCGCCGCCTTTGAGCTGAAAGCGGAAGAAGCGGTCAAACTCGATCGCAGCGTCGATGATCTGGAAGCGATCGGCGAACGCATCCGCAGGCTGGATCGGGAGGGTTGGCGCCTGTCCGAGCGCGTGCATCAGCTTTCCATCGGCTACG
>CACXDX010000048.1 GCA_902766525.1 uncultured Bacillota bacterium
AGGTTTCGGAGATCATCGATCTGCGCATGAAACCGGAAGAAAAAGATGCGCTGCTCGCTTTGGAAAATCATTTCCCGGGCTGGCATATGAATAAGAAAAGCTGGTATACGTTGATTCTTGACGGCGGCACAAATGATGAAGATCTGAAAACTTGTATCGAAGAAAGCCGGATTCTCGCGAAAATGAAATAAAGAGCGGTATTTTTCAAGGATAAAATGGATAAAGCTGAAAGCTGATACAAAAGTGTCAGTAAAAGAAAATAGTATTTTTTTATTGAAAAATAATACATATTATTTTATAATAAAAAAATAAGTTTTTCCCTTTCCGAGAGTTGGGAAAGTGCAAGTACAAATACAGAAAATAAAAGAACCGGAGGTAAACATGAAAACAAAAGTCGCAATTATGGGCTACGGCAATCTGGGAAAAGGTATGGAACTGGCCGTTCAAGAGGCTCAGGATATGGAACTTGCCGCGGTTTTTACCCGGCGTGATCCCGCCTCATTATCCATTCAAAGCAGAAATGTGCCCGTTCTTCCCATTGATGAGGTGAAAAAATGGCAGGATCAAATCGATGTAATGCTGCTTTGCGGCGGCAGTGCGACGGATCTGCCGGAGCAGACGCCGGCTTTTGCCAAAATGTTTAACGTTGTCGACAGCTTTGATACCCATGCCCGCATCCCGGAGCATTTTGCGAAGGTCGATAAAGCCGCCAAAGAAAACGGTAAAATTGCCGTGATCTCCTGCGGTTGGGATCCCGGTATGTTCTCTTTGGCCCGCCTTTACGGAAATGCAATTTTGCCGCAAGGAAAAGATTATACCTTCTGGGGAAAAGGTGTTTCTCAAGGGCATTCCGATGCCATTCGCCGTATTGACGGGGTAAAAAATGCCAAACAGTATACCGTCCCCATAGAGCGTGCCTTAAACGCGGTTAGGAGCGGTGAAGAAATCGAATTGAGTACTCGCGAAAAGCACACCAGAGAATGTTATGTCGTACTGGAAGAAGGTGCAGACGCCGCATCAGTGGAAAAGGCCATTAAAGAAATGCCCAATTACTTTGCCGATTATGATACCTTTGTTCATTTTATCAGTGAAGAAGAATTGCTTCGTGATCATGTTGGTATGGCTCACGGCGGATTTGTTTTCCGAACAGGCAAGACCGGTCCGAATAAGGAAAACAGCCATGTGATCGAATACCGTTTAAAACTTGATTCCAATCCGGAATTCACCACCAACGTGATGCTGGCCGTTGCCAGAGCTGCCGTGCGTATGCAGGCCGAAGGGCAGACAGGATGTAAAACAATGCTGGATATTCCCCCGGCTTATCTCTCCCCGAAAAGTGCTGATGAGTTGAGAGCGGAATTGTTGTAAAAAAAGATCGAAGCCCGTTAAAGGGCTTCTTTTTTTGACAAAGCGCTTATTTTTTTCTTTGTGTGTTGTTGCGAAAAAAGGGTATTTATGGTATAGTTTTGTTGGAATCATTCGGAAAGGAGTGTTGAATAATGGCAAACGGAATGAAGTATTGCGGCAAATGCGGGCATCAGGTTACGCCGGAGATGAATTTTTGTCCGGCCTGTCAAACTCGGTTGAATGCGGAATCCGGTGCACCGCGGAAACAAACATTGGCGAGGGAGAACACAGGCTCCGCGGGATCAGCCATTCTCTTTAAAGATAATCCTTCCGCCCAGCTTATTTTTACCATTGCCGCTGCGGCAGTGGCTTTGATTATTGCGATTTTTTCCTTTTATTGGTTTATAACCTGGTTTGGATATAGCGGATCATTTTATAATATCGGCGAATATCTCAGAACGTTTTTTTTGAATTTTTTCAGAGCTGATTATAGTTATGTTTGGCTTCCGATTGTTGAACTCTCGACGGGATTGTGCGCGCTCTTTATTGCCGTTTGTGTATTCTTGCGCAAAATCAAATTCCTACCGGCTCTTGCCTGTATTTTGATGGTGATTTCCTGTCTTTTCAGTATTTTTCAAATCATTCTTCAACTCATCGGTTCTGTTTATTACGGTATGGAGTTCACTCTTTTCATTCCTTTGATTATCGACATCATCGTCATTTTTGTTTACCTGTATCTTGCCATTGAATTTATGGGCGTTAAAATGATGCCTTCTCCTTTGATTTCTCTGGTCGTTGTCGCCGCGGCAATGTTTCTCTGCTTTGTGCTTCGGTTGATTCAGATGTCTTCTTACGAATACTTCTATTTCCCGAATTTTATTTATCAACTTTTTGCTTTTATTTTACCTGTCCTGCTTGTTTTCGTTGCGAATTTTGTCGCCTACGGTAAAAAAGATTTTAATTTGACGGATATAAATGCTTCGATGAATGCCGCCGGGAACCATCGTGCCAATGTTCAACCTCAGCCGCAGGCAGCGGCTCGATCCTACTCTGCTGCGGGATTTTGCGGGAAATGCGGAAATCCTATTGTTTTCGGGAGTTCATTCTGCGCTAAATGCGGCACGCCCGTCAATAAGACGCCGCAGCAATAAAAATTTGATCTGAAAATCAATAAAAGCCTGTTTAACATCGGTAAACAGGCTTTTGTTTTTTAGAGCTTCATAGCAAGTCGATCAATTTCCGGATCTCTTCATCGGTAGTTCCCCAATCCGTGGCCAAGCGAATTACGGTGTGGTCTTCATCATATTTTTCCCAAAAGCCGTAATCGACCTTTTCAGCGAAGGATTTTAATTGATCGTTCGCAAAAGTGATAAAAATCTGATTGGTCGGCGTGACGATTGGCAAACGGTAATCCTTTTTGATGAGGACATCGCGAATTTGCGCTGCTTTTTTGATGGCATTTTCGCCGATTCGCAGGTAAAGATCGTCGCTGAATAAAGTATCAAACTGTACGCCGAGAACCCTGCCTTTGGCAACGAGGGCACCGTGCTGTTTGATAATGGAAAATAGATGGGGGACACGCTTCGGATCGGGGATCACGAGTGCTTCCCCAAAAAGAGCACCGCATTTTGTGCCGCCGATGTAAAAGGCGTCGCAGAGTTCCGCCAGATCGCGGAGGGTCAGGTCATTTTCGGGGCAGGCCAAGGCATAAGCAAGACGTGCGCCGTCGAGGTAGAGATCGACCTTGTACTCATCGCATACGGCGCGGATCTCTTTCAATTCCTCTTTTTTGTAGAGCGTGCCGTATTCCGAAGGATGAGAAATATAAACCATGCCGGGGGCGACGATATGCTCGTGATTTTCATCATCATAGAAGTCTTTTAAATAACGGCGAATCGTTTCGGCCTGTAATTTCCCCGATTCATGGGGAACGCAGAGAACCTTATGGCCGCTTGCCTCAATGGCGCCGGCTTCGTGGCTGCTGATATGACCGCTCTCGGAGGCGATCACGCCCTGATAGGATTCGAGAAAGGCGTCGATAAGTACGGCGTTGGTTTGAGTCCCTCCGACGAGAAAAAATACCTGAGCCTCATGTTTTCCACAGGCTTTTCTGATTTTTTCCCTTGCCTGCTCCGATATGGAGTCAAGTCCGTAGCCCTTGGTTTTGATCAGGTTTGTTTCTGTCAGCGCCTTGAGGACAGCGGGGTGTGCGCCTTTCATATAATCTGAAGCGAAACAGAGTTTTTCATTGGTCTTCATGGTTAATCAGAAATCCTTTCCTTTGATCCGTGAGATCGTTGTATGATGATGATTCACTCATGTTCCGTCATGAAATCTTCAATCAGCCGATTATAGGATTCGGCGAATTCAACATGGCAGAGATGGGTGCCGCCTTCAATCAATTCCCAGCGACAGTCAGGAATGCGGTCATAAACACTCTTTACGATCAGCGGTGTTGCTTCATCGTCGGTTCCGCTTGTAAGTAGAGTGGGAATAGTAATTTTATGAAGATCGCCGCTGATATCCCAGTCTTTGATTTTTCCCACGCAATTGAATTCGCTGGGACCTTGCAT
>CACXDX010000049.1 GCA_902766525.1 uncultured Bacillota bacterium
CACGAAGTATGTACCGAAATGGGGACAAAACATTTTTTATTCGTTTTCCAAAACGGATTGCAGAACTCTGTTGGCGATGGGTCCGGCGACCTTCGCGCCGCCGCCGCCGTGTTCAACCAAAACGATAAAAGCGTAAGGATGATCGTCATCATCGAGGAAACCGGTAAACCAGGAGTGAGACGTTCCGTCTCCCACTTCGGCCGTACCCGATTTCGCGCAAAGATTGAGCCCCGGGAAATTACCCTCGCCGTAGTTATTGATGACGTTGTTGCGAAGCATCCCCTTTAACACCGAGGCCGTATCCGACGTCACCAGACGCAGGCGCGGACGGGGGATGTAGACGCTCAAGGGGAAATCATCGGAGGATTTTACCTTGCCGATCAACTGGGGCAGAACGACTCTGCCGTTGTTGGCGACGGCTCCCATATAGATCATCATACTGCAGGGATTGACCATATCCTCATACTGACCGGCGCCGGACCAGCCCAGCGCCGCGTCATTATCTTCGGGGAAGGAAAAAGTCCCCTTCGCGGTACGAATGCCGTTGATGGAATAAGCTTTTGTCAGACCGAGTTTATCCACGTAGCCCTCCATCGTTTCCGCGCCCAGTTCCGTCGTGAGCGTGGCGAAAGCGCCGTTGCAGGATTGGCAGAGCGCGTCTTCGAAACCGATGTCGCCGTGAGCGCTGACACAGGTGATATTGCTGTCACCGATATGCGTGGAGCCCGTACACTGAAAATGCCAATTTTCATAATCAAGGTTCTCGATCACCGCGGCGGAAGTCACCGTTTTGAAGATGGAACCGGGAACGAATGTCGCGGAAAAGAGACGGTTGATATAATAACCGCCGTCTTCCGCCGTTGCTTCGGAAACGGGATCGTTCGGGTCATAGCTCGGCGAGCTGACGGCACAAATGATCTCTCCGGTTTTGTAATTATAAACCCCGACGCATCCTTTTCGCCCGTCCAAGGCGCGGTAAGCCGTGCAGCAGACATCGGCGTCGATGGTGAGATACAGGTGATGCCCTTCCCCTTTCAGGGAATATGCGCCGTTGATGAAGTTATAGCCGGTGAGTTTGCCGGCAAATTTTGTTTCCGCGCCGGTCGCGATATTGCCGACGGGATCACCGACAACATGCAGCGTAGCACGGCGAACCATACCGTCGTCGGCGTAAGCCGTACCGCCTTCTCCGTTTTTCAGCAGCATCGTTCCGTCAACATCATAAACGGTTCCGCTGTCGAGGCGTCCGTCGGCGAAGAGATGCTGATTGGAGGGGAAGGAAACCCACTCGCTGCCCTTTGTCACGAACTGAAAACAGAACACGATGAGACCGAGGAGAAGGAAAAGACTTAAGAGCATACAGATGACGGCGCGTCGTTCAAGCTTCCTCATAATCCGCGCCTCCCTTCTCCTTCTTCTGCTTCACACTCACGGCCAGGCTGGCATTTTGCCTCGTGTCCGCCGCTTTAAGAAAGGCCAATATCCCCCAGGAAACCATCAGGCTGGTACCGCCGACGGAAACGAAGGGGAAAGTCACCCCGGTCAGCGGCAGGAGATCGACGGAGCCGAAAACATTCAGGATCGTCTGCATCACGAGGATCGTCGTACCCGCACAGGCCGAAATCGTATAGAAGGCGCTGCGTCCCGAGGAAATCGATTTCACGGCAAAAACGCCGAGGGTCACGATACATAAAACAGCCAAAACGGCGATGACCAAACCCCATTCCTCGGTCAGAACCCCGAAAACGAGATCCGTTTCACTGGCGGCGATGCGATGCAGCCAGCCGTCGCCGCCGCCCATGCCGACGAGACCGCCGCTGGCCGCCGCCGACATCGTGCGGGTCTGCTGATATCCGGAAGTACTGGCGTATTCCCAAACGTGACCCCATGCCGCGAAACGCCCGGCGATATAAGGTTTGAACCGCAGCAGCATCAGGCCGCCGGCAAGGGCGCCGCCGAGGAAAAACACGAGTTTGGAAAAGTCTCCGGAACGAAGAAAGGAAATCACGACGAAGGTCGTAAAGAAGATCAGCGCCGTACCGAAGTCGCCCATGATGCCGAGAGCGGCGAAACATACGGCGGAAAAGATCATATAGACGGTAAGATTGCCTTTTTGGAACAATTCATCGAGAGTCGCGGCGCCGGCAAAGATAAAGGCGATCTTCACCAGCTCCGAGGGCTGTACCGATACGCCGCCGATGGAGATCCAGTTACGGGCGCCGTAAGTGACCTGACCCAATAAAAGATTGAGCACAAGAGCCGCCACGCCGAGGGCGATCAGGGGCATACGCACTTTTTTGCAGCGATCCAAATCCCGCAAAAACCAGCTGAGCAGCAAAAACAAGCCGATCCCCAGCAGCATGGCCGCAAACTCGGTAACAAGATGATCCTTGGAAGCCGTGGCGCAGACGCAAAAACCCAGCGTCGTCAGGAAAAAGGCAATGGTCTCCATTTCAAAAGCCACACGCTTCAAAGCGCGCATCGAAAAATAATAAGTCCACATCACCGCGGCAAGGCCCAAAAAGCAAAGCACCACCGCAGGCGGACATTCTTCACCGTAAGCCACAAGGAACTGGATCAAAGCAAAAAACTGGAACAAAGTCAACAGCAGCAGCGAGCTCCAGGGCGATTCGGGACGGGAGAAAAAGAGACGATGGCGAATATTGCGGCGCCGCTCCACGGCGGGAACGGGCATCAATTTGAGATCGACGCCGCCGATGGTCAGGGTATCCACAAAAGAGATCGCGGTCTTCTCCGTCACCGGTTCCCCGTTGATCAGCGAACCGCTCTTGGAACCGAGATCATTGTAGTACCAAACGCCGTCCTCCTCTCTGACGAGAGTCCCGTGATTACGGGATACCGAGGCGATCGGCACGATCAGATCACAGCTTTTCGCCCGGCCGATCACATTTTCCCAGTGGGTCAAAGGCACTTCGGTACCGTTGGGAAATTTCAGCGTCGCCCATTTTTCCGCCGGATTATCCGCCTGTAAAAGGGAACGGATCACCTTCAGCAGCAAAATCAAAGCGAGAAACGGAAATATCCAGCGAAAAATCGCCGTATACCAATATCCGATTTCAGGATGATCACTTAAAAAAGTCATCAGGGATGAAAGAATCAAAACAATCCTCCTCCGAAATTAAATCAAACCCAGCATTTCCCTTAGATCGAGAAATTCTTTATTGCTGATATGTCCCGCCAGAAAGAGCATGATCTCCCGGGCGGAAATCTTTGTTACATGTTCGATATCATCAGCGAGATACGAGCGGTATTTCCCGCCGACGTCGGTCAGAAGAAAATAAAAACAGAGGGCGTCGACGGCAACGCGATCCACCCCGTCTCCGGGCATCAGATCACGGTTGTGGTGAAAAATATAAAACAACGAAGACAGCGCTTTTTCATCCCGGGCCGCCCAGATCCGATTGATCAGGGGACCGGCGACGGTTCCGCGCGTCTTCTGCATGATCACCAGATCGGGACCGGCCTGAAAACGGGAAAAATCAAAATAAAAGATTTTATTGCCGCGGGGAATGCGGTCGGCGCTGAGCGGGGAAACGCTGATTTTTGCCCGGCCCAAACCGTCTCTGTTGTCGACATAGGTATGAAAAGTCAAATATTCCCGCAGCTCCCAGGGAAGCAAAGCGAACAGACTTTTTACGCTCAATACCGCCTGATCGTAAAAGCTCGTCGGTTTCGTCTTCGGCAGTAAAAACACGAGGGAAAAATCATCGGTCAGCGCCAGCATCGTTCCGTAGATCAGCAGTTGAATAAAGCGGGGATGCTCTCTGCCGCGGCGAAAAACGTCACCGGGGCGAAGATGATCGCCGGCGCCTTCCCGTATCCGGATCTTTTTTGGAGATGAAGGCGTTTCCTCCTTCTCAAACCCCTCGAGAGAGCAGTCAAAATCCGCCAGATCGAAAAAACGATAAAGCTTCGCGCCGAAAACATTCTCCGAAAACAGTTCCCTCGGAAAAAGGAAACCGTGGCGAAGGGTATAATAATCATCTCCGGTGTCGATGATTTCCTCTCTGCCGACAAAATAATGATCGTCGGTGCGCTCATATAATAAGGCCGGAGGGGCAAATTCCCCGGCGGAGATTGCCCCTCGTCTGTAAAAACTTTTTGAAAAAGCCTCGAAACCGGGGGTTACTTTCTGTATTCCTCCGGCCCCGTTTTTATTGCGATAATAGTATTGACCGATCATCAATCTTCATCATCCTCAATATCGGTGAAGAGAAGATCCTCTTCCTCGTCGATATCATCGAGAGAATCGACGGAAGCATCAAAAGCGATCAGATTATCCTCATCGGGATCGATCATATTTGTGCCTTCTTCCGCCGTTGTGCGCTCCTCTTCCGCCATTTTTTTCATTGTCGGCGCAAAGTTCTCATAGAAATGCGCTTCCTCATCGTGTTCCGTTTCGGGTATAACGGGCGAAGCGTCGCTTTCTTCTCCGTCACCGGCTTCAAAGCCTTCTCCCGCAACGGGAATATTGAGCTCTTCTTTTGCTTTGGGAGAAGCAGCGGGTTTTCTCTTCTTTGCCGCTGTCTTTTTCTTTTTCCCCGCGGTTTTCCTGTGCGCGGCTTTCTTCGGACGTTCTTTCTTCTTTCCGGCGACGGCATTCTTTCCTTTGCCGCTGCCTTTACCGGTTTTGTCGAGATAATCCGCCCAGCGCGGCCGCAGCAGGAAGTACCCGACGGCAAAAATCGCAAGGATCAGAATAATGATCAATGTCCAACGTATCGTTTTACGAAGCGCGTTGGCGAGCTTAAATTCACCGGTATCGTTGGCGGCGCCGGTTTCCACTTCCGTCGAAGCCACATCCTCATCGGCAAGACCGACCTCTTCATAGGTTTGCGCCAAGGTCACCAGAGGACTCTGCACGTGATCCTTAAAAGATGTCCGCACAGCCGACGGCGCGTCAACGTCATTGAGAAGGATCTCCATTTTTCTGGCTTCTTCCTGGATCGTGCTGAGTTCCGCATCGACCCATTGCAGATCTTCCCCGCTCAAAGTGGTGTCATCGGAAAGATTGATCCATCTCTCCAGCGAAGCGACGCGTCCCGCGAGGACATCGACATTTAAAGCAAGCAGTTCATCAAGGGATTCGGCGGGCACAACGCCGTTATCACTGTAGGTCTTAAGATCCGACTTCAACGAAGAGATCTCATACTGTTCCACACTGAAGATCGCGAATCCTGCGGCAAACAAAACACCGCAGCAAACGATCACGGCGACGGTGGTCTGAAGAAAAGCGGGAATGACAATGCGAACGGGCGCGTCACCGCGCTGACGCGCAGGCTTCGTACCGCGTCTCGTTTTTTTGCCGGAATCCCGTAAAAAGGACGGTTTTTCAAAACGGATCTTTCCCAACCCTTCGGCAAAACGCCCGGAAAAAGAGGACCCCTGCGACCGTTTTTTTCTCCGTTCGGCGGAAGCGGAAGCGGAACCGTACCGTTCCGACGACACATCATCACGGAGGCGCCTTCTCTCAAAATCATCGGCCGTTCTCAAATCGTATCGTTCTTCGTCTCCGAAAGAGTCTTCCTCCCCGAAAGATTTTTCATCCCGGGGTAACGGATCTTTTCTCGAGTGTGAAAATTTATTTTTACTGTTTTCGATAAAAGCCGGGGTTTTGCCGGCAAATTCTTTGATCTTCTGTCCCCAGCGGGAAAATTCTTCTCTCAGATCTTTTTTTTCAGCACTCACGGCACTTTCCTCCGAAAAAAAAGGGAAGAATCCCTTTTATATCATTATTAATTATAGCGGAAGGTCGCGCAAATTACAAGCGGAAGTTCACAAAGATCGTGGTCAAACACAAAAAAACATCCGGCCGTAACCGGATGTTTTTCAGCGACAAATCGCATTTTTATTTTAATCTGGCAAGCAAAGCTTCGGTTTGACGGCTGCCGAGACCTTTGACTTTACGATTTTCGTCGATGCCGATCTGATCCATGATCTCTTTGGCGCGAACTTTGCCGATACCGGGGAGAGATTCAAGAACATATTTGACTCTCATACCGCCGATGACATCTTCACCTTTTTTGCCGATGATATCATCGATCTTCATTTTACCGGCTTTCAAATCCTGACGCAGCGCGGCACGTTCTTTTCTGACTTTTTGAGCTTTTTCCAAAGCTTTCTTTCTGTCTTCAGCACTGATTTTGGGTACTGCCATTTTTTATTCCTCCGTTCAAAAAAATACTCCTTTGTTATAAGGTACTGTATTAATTATACACATTTTTTCGGGTTTGAAAAGGGGTTTTTTTAAAAAAATGCAAAAAAATACCTGTTAAACAATATCTATAGGCATTTAGCAGGCATTTTGACAAAGAAAAGAACCAAAAAAATCTTTTTCCCCTCTAAAATAACAATATTTTCCCCCGCATCGGGAGAGAAAGAACGAAAAAACGATTCCATTTTCTTCCGCGTTATGATAAGATAGACGAAACCGGCAGCCGCCGAAAACAAAGAAAGGCGCATCATGATTCAACCGAAATGGGACAGCTGTATCTTTGATCTCGATGGAACCCTGTGGAACAGCGTTCCTCAAATCACGAAAATCTGGAATCAAGCGATACGATCGCAAAAGATCGATCATATACTTGAGGAAAAAGAAGTCCTCGCAATCATGGGTCTGAATACCGTGGAGATCGGCGACAAGCTCTTTCCTTTCCTCGGGCCCGAAGAGCGATATCAGCTTATGATGCGCTGCACCGAAGCGGAAAGCAGAGAACTGCCCAAAGCCGGCGGCACACTTTATCCCGAGGTGAAACAGATTTTGAAAGAGCTTCGTGCCAGACTGCCTCTGTTCATCGTCAGCAACTGCGACCGTGGCTATATCGAAGCCTTCCTCGCTTATCATCAGCTGTGGGAGTTCTTCCGGGATCATCTCTCCTACGGAGACAGCGGTTTGGATAAACCCGAAAACATCCGAATGATCGCCGAAAAGCACGATCTCAAAAAACCGGTTTACATCGGCGACACCGAAAAAGATCACTTTTCCGCGAAGCAAGCCGGCGTCGATTTCATCTTTGCCGCCTATGGCTTCGGTTCGGTTCCCGCCGCCCGATACCGCGTCAATCGTTTCAACGAATTGCCCGCTCTGATCTTTTCCTCATGAAACGGGTATCGAAACAAAAGCACAAAAAAGATTTCAACAGCAATCATTTTTCCTTATAAGGAGCGGTCATGTCGTTAATCGAACTATTTCTCATCGCCGTCGGCTTAGCGATGGATGCTTTTGCCGTATCCATCTGTAAAGGACTGGCGTTAACAAAAATCAGATGGAGAGACACTGTCATCATCGGCCTCTGGTTCGGCGGTTTTCAGGCTTTCATGCCCGTTATCGGTTTTTTCTTCGGCGTCGGCTTCCAGGAAAAAATCGTCAGCATCGACCATTGGATCGCCTTTCTTCTCTTGGGCTTTATCGGAATCAATATGATCCGGGAGGCTTTAAGCAAAGATGCAGATCAAGTCAATGGTGATCTGGGGCTTAAAACCATGTTTTTACTGGCCGTCGCCACCAGTATCGACGCGTTGGCCGTCGGCGTCACTTTCGCCTTTCTCCAAACCCGGATCCTCCCCGCCGTCATAACCATCGGCGTCGTCACCTTTTTCATTTCCGTTCTCGGCGTAAGGATCGGCGCCGTTTTCGGAACCCGCTACAAAGCGAAAGCCGAGATTTTCGGCGGTATCATCCTGATCCTTTTGGGATGTAAGATCCTTCTGGAACATCTCGGTTTTCTTCCCTTTTAAAAAATAACCAAAGAAAAAATACGGATCAAAAGATCCGTATTTTTTATCAATAACGCATAAGCAGTTTGGAAAACCTTCGCGCCAAACGGTAGATCGGGCCTTCCATCTCCCTGCGCACCGAAGCCAGATG
>CACXDX010000050.1 GCA_902766525.1 uncultured Bacillota bacterium
GACAAATTACCGTCTTTTCTCGTGAAGTACGCCGTCATCACGGGATCCCCAACGATGCACCTCGCCAATTCTCTCGGAGACAATCGGGCCGAACTCAGAAAAAGCATTCTCCTGAGAATAAAGTCCCTCCAAAAAAAAGCGGAAAGAGAACGGAAAGAGAAACAAAAAGAAAAGGAAGATTAACGATATCGTTCCTCATACCACACAGAGAAAAAGCGGTGGGCCTGATAAATCCGACGGATTTTCTTCATTAATGTAATCAATATAATCGTTTTCGGGTTTCCCATAAAAAAACCTTGACAAACGGAGAAAGAGCGAGTATACTATTAATACTCAGCATTGAAATCCGTATCTCTTCGGTTTCGGTGCTTTTTAAAGTGGAAAAACCCCTTCCTTTGAAAAAGGCCTTACGCAGGGGTTTGTTCGATTGTCGGTCAAGCCGGCAAATATCAGGAGGTGCTATCATGCGCGTTAAAATTACCTTGGCCTGCACAGAATGTAAAAACAGAAATTACAGCAGCGACAAAAACAAAAAGAACGATCCCGATCGTATCGAACTGAGCAAATACTGCCCCAAATGCAAAAAGCACACCATTCATAAGGAAACGAAATAAACCCGCAGCCATCGTTTTCCCCTGCCCGAAACGGTATTACACCGCATTCAGGCGTTTTTCGGGAACGATTTTTGCCGGTTGAAACAGCGGCACACCGCTGTGTTGTTCGTAATTCCCCTTAATGATAAAAGATAAGGAAGAATGATTCATGTTAGCCAAATCCAAAGAACAGGCAAAAGCCAACGCTTTGACCAAGTCTCAAAAGAACAAAAAGAATAACGTGAAATTCGGTACCCGCGTAAAAACGTTCTTCCGCAACGTCTGGGCTGAATTGAAAAATGTTCATTGGCCTTCGAGGAAGCAGGTTCTCGTTTATACCGGCGTTGTTCTCGTCACCATCCTCATCGTCATGGTAATCCTGTGGATCTTCGATACGATTTTCAGCATCAGCATCGAAGGGCTTTTGGAATTATTTAAATAATCCATAGCGGGAAGGTTTTGATTGATTATGGAAAAACAATGGTTTGCGATTCATACGTATTCCGGTTATGAGAATAAAGTCAAAGATAATTTAGAAAAACGGGCCGAATCCATGAATATGGAAGACTACATTTTCCGTGTCCTCGTTCCCATGGAAGACGAGATACAGATCAAAGACGGACGCAAAAAGATCATTCAGCGCAAGGTCTTTCCCGGCTATGTTCTGGTGGAAATGATCATGACCGACCATTCCTGGTATGTCGTTCGCAATACGTCCGGCGTTACCGGTTTTGTCGGCGCCGGCAACAAACCGGTTCCCCTGCACGAACACGAAGTGAATGCCCTGCTTCAGCAGATGGGCGTCATTGAAAATAAATTCAAAGTCCAATTTAACGTCGGCGAAAATGTCCGCGTTAAGGAAGGGCCTTTTGAAAATCTCGTCGGCAGTGTTGAAGAAATCTACGCCGATAAAGGCAAAATGAAAGTTTCCGTTTCCATGTTCGGCCGGGAAACCCCGGTGGAAGTGGAATTCTCTCAGGTGGAAAAAGTCTGACTCCACCGAAAACCGGTCTCAAAGTTTTTTGAGATCCTTCTTATCGCTCCACATCACGGCGGTTTGCCGTGCTGTTGGTGGGAGGGGCGGAATATGGAACGCCCCGTTTATACCACATAGATTTAGAGGAGGTGTATTTGGATGGCCAAAAAAGTTATGGCGGTCGTAAAATTGCAAATTCCCGCCGGTAAGGCCAATCCGGCTCCCCCTGTCGGTCCCGCATTAGGGCAGCATGGGGTCAACATCATGGGATTCTGCAAAGAATTCAATGAAAAAACCAAAGATCAGGGCGGTCTCATCATTCCCGCCGAAATCACGATCTTTGAAGATCGCTCGTTCACATTTATTCTGAAAACGCCCCCGGCGGCTGTACTTCTGAAGAAAAGCGCCGGCATCGAAACGGCGTCCGGCGAACCGAACCGCGTTAAAGTCGCGAAGGTAAGCAAAGACCAGATTCGCGAAATCGCCGAAACCAAGATGCCCGACCTGAACGCAGCCAACGTTGAAGCCGCGATGCGCATCATCGAAGGTACTGCCCGCAGCATGGGGATTGAAGTCGAAGAATAAAAGCTCAATCTGTGGAATACTTGCGTGGGAGGATGAGAAAAGCTCATCCGGCGACCACATAGGAGGTAATGAAATGGCCAAACACGGCAAAAAATACATGGATGCTTTGAAAACGTTCGACAGACAGAATCTGTATGAACCGGCGGAAGCATTCAGTCTTTTGAAAAAAATCGGTGTGGCGAAATTCGATGAAACCGTCGAACTCCACATCCGTCTCAATTTGGATCCGCGCCAGGCTGACCAGCAAGTCAGAGGCGCGATGGTTCTGCCTAACGGCACCGGCCGCAGCCAGAAGGTCCTTGTTTTCGCCAAAGGCGAAAAAGCGAAGGAAGCCGAAGCCGCCGGCGCGGATTTCGTCGGCGCCGAAGACATGGTGGAAAAAATCACCAAAGAAAACTGGTTTGGATTTGACGTCGTTGTCGCTTCTCCCGACATGATGGGCGTCGTCGGTAAACTCGGTCGTATCTTAGGGCCCCGCGGGCTGATGCCGAACCCCAAAACCGGAACCGTCACTCAGGATATCACCAAAGCCGTCAATGAAGTTAAAGCCGGTAAGGTTGAATATCGTCTGGATAAAGCTGCAAACATTCATGTTCCCATCGGCAAACTCTCCTTTGAAGAAGACAAACTGATGGAAAACTACACGGCGCTGGTCGAACGTTTGATCAAAGTCAAACCCGCCGCCGCCAAAGGTCAGTACATGAAGGGCATCACCATTGCCACCACCATGAGCCCGGGGATCCGCATCAACGCTCAGAAACCCCTGGGGAAATAAGCTGACCATCAAAGCTCACGCTTGACAGAAACGTGAACTTATGCTATGATAGCACAACCGAATAAAGATTTTCGCCGCAGACAGCAGGTGTGTCAGGGTACACGTAACGGAGCGATCCGCCTGCCGAGGCTGAAGTGATCGACTGTTCTTTGTTATTGATATTCGATCCTCTGCCCGTTTGCGGAGGATCGAATTTTTCATTTTAGATTTTTCAAAGGAGGTGAATCAAAAATAATGGATAAAAAACCTCAGAGAATCGCAAAGGAAAACATTGTCAGCCGCATCAGTGACGACATCAAAGATCATGCCGTTATGCTGCTGATCGACTACAAGGGGATCACGGTCAACGACGATACCACTTTCCGCCGCACCTTGAGAGAAGGCGGCATGACCTATTATGTCGCGAAAAATACCTTCATCAAATTGGCGGCTCACAATCAGGATATCGACGCCCTTGATTCTTATCTGGAAGGAACCACCGCCGTGGTTTTCGGGAACGATCCCGTCGCGCTGGCTAAAACCGTCAGCGAGTTTGCCAAGGATCATCCGGCCATCAAAGTTAAAGCCGGTTATATGGAAGGAACGCTTCTTCCCGCCGAAAAGCTCAGCTCTTTGGCCAAACTGCCTTCGAAGGAAGTTCTTCTCGCTCAGGTCGTCGGCGGTATGCAGGCTCCTCTCGCCGGATTTGCCGGCGCGCTCCAGGGCTTGCTGCGTAACTTCGCCTACGTCATCGACCAGGTCAGAGAACAGAAGTCTGCGTAAACTCAGCGCAGCATAAAAAACAGACGGAACAGGTCCGTCATCAATTCATTAAAAAATTATTTTAAAAAGGAGATCATAATCATGACCGTACAAGAAATTTTAGAAGGCGTTAAAGGCCTCACCGTTTTGGAATTAGCTGAATTAGTTAAAGCTTTTGAAGAAGAATTCGGCGTATCCGCCGCCGCTCCCGTTGCTGTTGCCGCTGCCGCTCCCGCCGAAGAAGGCGCTGCCGCCGGCGAAGAACAGACTGAATTCGACGTTATCCTCGCTGCTGTCGGCGATCAGAAGATCAAAGTCGTCAAAGAAGTCAAAAACATCACCGGTCTCGGCCTGAAAGAAGCCAAAGCCCTCGTTGACGGCGCTCCCGCCCCCGTCAAAGAAAAAGTCGCCAAAGAAGAAGCCGAAGACATCAAAGCCAAACTCGAAGAAGTCGGCGCGACCATCGAAGTCAAATAAGTTTATTGCTTCCATCAAAAAGAGTGAGGATTTCTCCTCACTCTTTTTTTATGTCAAAAAAAGCTGGGGCAGCAAAGCCAGTAAGTTTAAAGAAAAATGACCCATCACAGAAACACAGATATTATCGGTTTTCACATAGAGATAGGCGAGAAAACCGCCGAGCAGCGCATAATCAAAGATATAAAAGAGCTGAGCGAAGCTTTGTCCCGGATGCAGCATATGGATAACGGCAAAAAACAGTGATGACACGACGATAAACAGCATCTTATTGCGGATCAGCCTACGCAGAAAACCGCGATAGAGAATCTCCTCCAATATCGGCGCGTAAAACAGAGCCAGCAAAACCAAAACTTTAAGGGGATAATTCTTCAAAACAGACTGGTTGGCCGCCTCCTCACCGATAAAAACCGCCAGTGTAAAAGCAACGACATAGTAGATCAATAAAAAAATACAGAATTTGGGAAGGAAGAAACCGAAATAGGAAGGGAAACGACGGAAAAACAGAGGCACATCCCTTTTCAGCTCCGGCAAGAAAACCAAAACGGCAACAACGAAAAAAACAGCGACGATAAGATAGGAGAGCGTGCGTGAAAGCGAGGTGA
>CACXDX010000051.1 GCA_902766525.1 uncultured Bacillota bacterium
GTCCCTAGTACGAGAGGACCGGGATGGACGAACCGCTGGTGTACCGGTTATCCTGCCAAGGGTACGGCCGGATAGCTAAGTTCGGAAAGGATAAGCGCTGAAAGCATCTAAGCACGAAGCCCACCTCAAGATAAGATTTCCCTCGAAGTAATTCGGTAAGACCCCGGAGAGAATATCCGGTTGATAGGCCAAATGTGTAAGAGCAGTAATGTTTTAAGCTGATTGGTACTAATCGGTCGAGGGCTTGACCTTAAGCTTTAAGAATGATATCGATGAAGCCGCTTCTGTACTCTATACAATTTTCAAGGAACTCTTGAATAAGAATGAACTAAATACGTCATACCTTTTCCCGGTGGTTATAGCAAAGAGGCCACACCTGTTCCCATCCCGAACACAGTAGTTAAGCTCTTTTACGCCTTGGGTACTTCGGGCGCAGGCCCGCGGAAGAGTAGGCAGCTGCCGGGGTAATAATCCTCCTTAGCTCAGTTGGTAGAGCGCATGACTGTTAATCATGATGTCGTTGGTTCGAGCCCAACAGGGGGAGCCATAAAAGAAGACGGTTCGTATGAACCGTCTTTTTTTGTCGGATAGATCGATTATTGTTTTGTTTTGATCAGGGCCCTTCAAAAGAGATATACATGCAGTCGAGAGCTTGCTCCAGCATTACGCGCATTCTTTCCGTAAAGCGTTCGTAGAAATCCACGGCGACATCGATATTTTCCGAGATGATGTGCTGCTTTTCCTCTTCGCTGCGATCGATGAAACGTTTGCTGTAAGGCAGGAACAAGGCGCTCCAGAATCTGTCACGCACGGCTTTGACTTCCGGATCATTGGGGTCGTCGCGCAAATGAGACGCGTAATAATCGATATCATACAGCATTTTGATGACGATGCCGCGGGTGTAAATATTATTGCGGTTCCATTCAAAGCTCTCATGATTGCCGGGAAGTGTATTGTCGTAATATTTCTCCATGAAATAATAGAGGAAGCCGTCGAAATCATCTTCATCCAGGCAGATCATTTCTTCGTATTTTTTTATGTATTGCTGACAGAAACGCGGATCGGCATCTTCATTGTATTCGGGGTTGAGTTTTGCCGGGCAGATCTTAAAATCACGGCTGAATCCTTCGTAGATGACGATCTGATGGTTGTCTTTTACGATGTCCTGCATTTCTTTGAAGGAAAGTTTTTCCGATTTTTTTCTTTCGGGATCACGAAGCACATTTATGATGTACTCCGCCGGTACCGACGATTTCTGCCGCAGCTGAATGGTTTTTTCATTGCTGAGATAGAACCGATAGCTGCGCTCGGTCTGAAAAAGAGAAAAGAAAGGATCCTCGGAGTCGGCTTTGATGCGCACGCTCATGTTGATGAAAGAGCATCCCTTCAAACCGGCAAAGAGCTTTTCCGAATCGATATTGGTATCGTTGATATCATCGATGATTTCCGGATCGATGGCATTAACGGCCATTTTTAAACCGTCTTTGCCGTAGGGAAGAAGTTCAAAGGTGGTGTCATCTTCAAAAATGAAGACGACCGGATTGCAGAGAACGGCGGCCCGGGGGAAGGTAACGGTATCAAAGCGGGGATCCGAGGAAGAAAGAATGTTTTCTTCTATGGCCTCTCCCGGATACAGCGCACCGGTGCAGCGGGCATAAACGGATTCCAGGGAGAAATTTTCGGCATAACCCAAAACATGAACGGCCTTGATTTTCTTTTCATGCAGATTAAAGCCGAAAAATGTTTTTCGAATGTCCTCCGGCGCGGCAAAGGTTTTTGCTTCCCACTTGTGACGGTGAAATCGTTTTTTTTGATCTGTCATCACTCGCACCTCCTTTGATCTTTTATGATCGAGAGATTATTTCTTTTTCAGGGGCGATCTTTTGACTTTTTTGTCAAAAACTTTTCTGATATAAGTATATAGCCGAAAGGGAAGAAAGGCAACCATTGTTTTTCTTTTCCGAATCAATAAAAATATGATATAATAATTTTATCATGAAAAAGTGAGGTCTGTTATTATGGCCAACGATCTGACCGGCTATCTCAGCCGCAGTGTATTATCGATTTTTAAATCTCTCGTCCATTCGGCTCTTTTCAATCGTGAGCAGCGTTCTTTTTTACTTCGCGCAATGAAGAACGCGGAGAAAGCCTCCGCGAAAAGAAAAAAAGCGGAGAAACAGGGAACACATATCCCGCCGTTTCTCATTGCCAGTATCACCCCGGACTGCAATCTCAGCTGCAAAGGCTGTTATGCCCGGGCGAACGCGGAAAAAGAGCCGCATTGCGGTGAAGACATGCTTGCCGTCGACGACTGGCGGCGGATATTCGCCGAAGCGGAAGAAATGGGCGTCAGTTTTATTCTCCTCGCCGGCGGCGAGCCTTTCCTCCACCGGGATGTGTTGGCATTGGCCGGAGAGTTTCCCAAATTGATCTTTCCGATCTTTACCAACGGCACGCTCTTTAAGAGAGAAAATATCGCCATGATCCGAAAACATCGCAATCTTGTGCCGTTGATCAGTATTGAGGGCGGACAAAAAGAGACCGACTTACGCCGCGGCAAAGGTATTTACGAAAAAATCGTCAAAGCGATGAGCGTCCTTTCGGCCGACGGAGTTATTTTCGGTGTTTCGATCACCGTGACAAAGAGCAATTGTGATGAAGTTACCGATAAAGAATTTCTCGGGGAGCTCATTGAGGCCGGTACGCGGGCGGTTGTCTTTGTAGAATATGAATCCATGTCCGCGGATGATCGGGATCTGTGTTTTGACGACGCGTCACGTGGTGCTTTTCTCGGTCGTCTTGCCGGAATTCGCACCCAATTCCCCAGTGCCGTTTTTCTGGCCTTTCCCGGTGATGAAAAAGGGCTGGGCGGTTGTCTTGCCGCGGGAAGAGGATTTTTCCATATCAATCCCTTCGGCGGTGTCGAACCCTGCCCCTTTTCTCCCTTTTCCGATTACAATCTGAAGAACGGCAGCTTGAAGCAGGCCATGGATTCGAATCTATTTGTTTCTTTGCGTAAAAGCGGCATCCTGACCGCGGATCACAACGGCGGCTGTGTTCTCCACGGGCGTGAAAGCGAAGTCGTCTCCCTGCTGAAAAACGGAAAATAAACGGATGAGTGGCGTTTGGTTACTTGAATAATTTGGTTGAATGTTTTAAGATGATAAAAAAAAGATCCGCGCGGTGTATCCCGTCGCGGGTCTTTTTATGCTCATTTTAAAGAACGAAAAAAACGATAAATGGACGGTAAGAATAAAGTAAAGAAACAACAAGAGAACGGTAAAGACGAAGTAAAGGAACGGTAAGGGGAAAATACCGGCAGCGTTTTCTTTTTTGATAAAAGGAAGAATGGCCGCATAAACAAAAAAGCGGAAACAGTCTGTTTATGAGAAGATTTCCTCTTGCAAGAATGAAAAAAACGATGTATTATAATAAGCAGGAAAGTTTGTATTTTTTAAGGATTTATATTGTATGAGAAACGTTTCAATGTAAACTCGACTTTACCCGATTTCCGATTCATGCCTCACTTGTTGATTTTTTTAAAAGCGCGGTTTCGGGGAAGTGGTTTTGCGCTGTTTTGAGAAATAGCTTATTCCACATTATTTCGGTGTGCACCTTTTTTCTCCCGAAATACAATGATACTTCTTCAAGACAGTAATCGGACGTTTCGCAAGTTGGCTGCGAACGTTTATTTTTTTCTTTTTATTTTTTTGTAAACGCGTCAAGCGTGAGCGTTGTTTGAAGGGTAAGAAAGAGAGTGAAGTAGTATGGGTATTTTAAATGTTGTAGCCCTTCTGGGCGGTTTGGCGCTGTTCCTTTACGGGATCCAGCTTATGGGCGACGGCCTTGATATGGTTGCCGGGAATAAGGTGCAGCTTATTTTGGCCAGATTGACCAGCAATCCCGTTAAAGGGATTTTCTTGGGGGCCGGTGTTACCGCGCTGATCCAATCCTCCACAGCCACGAGTGTTATGGCCATCGGTTTCGTTAACTCCGGTTTGATGGAATTTTACAATGCCATCAGCATCGTTCTCGGGGCTATTGTCGGAACGAGTATTACCGGTTGGATCGTCAGCTTGTCTTCGCTCGGTCATTCCACCGGCTGGATGTCTCTCCTCTCCACAACTTTTATCACGGGTCTTTTTGCCACGATCGGTATTTTGCTGGTCAAATTCAGCAAAAGCAAGACGGTCAACAGTGTCGGTACGGTTTTGCTGGGTTTCGCGGTTTTGATGTATGGTATGATCGCCATGAGCGATTCGGTTTCGCCGTTAAGAGAGAGTCCCGTTTTCATGTCTATGCTGACGAAGGTCTCCAATCCTCTTATCGGTATTTTGGTGGGGATGCTCTTTACGGCGGTTATCCAATCCTCTTCCGCCGCGGTTGGGATCCTGCAGGCACTCAGTATGACCGGAGCGATCTCTTTCTCCGTGGCCTATCCGCTTGTTTTGGGTATTGCCATCGGTGCGGCGGTGCCGGTGCTGATCAGTGCTTTGGGTGCCTCGCTCAATGCCAAACGAACGGCTTTTGTTCATCTGTTTGCCGACGTTGCCGGTGTTGTGATATGCGGTACGCTGTTTTATGTGTTTAATTCGATCTTCCATTTTTCCGTTATGACGCTGATCATGACGCCTGTGACCATTGCTCTGCTGAATACGGTGTTTCGTGTCGCTTCCGTTGCCTTCCTCGCTCCGGCCATTCGCCTGGTGGAAAAGATCATTTGCTTCATCCTCAAGGATACCCCGGTACAGGTCGAAGCCAACGACTGGGATTTGCTGGAAGATCGCTTTATTCAGCATCCCACCCTTGCTTTGGATCAGTGCCGTACGGTGCTGACATCCATGGGGCGTAAGGTTCGGACCGGTGTTAACGACGCTCTTACTTTGCTTCGGAATTATTCCGATGATCTTTATCAAAAGGTAAAGGACAACGAAAACAACGTCGATCAATATGAGGATCGCATCGGAAACTATCTCTTGAAGATCACTTCTTCGGAACTGACGGCCAAAGAAAACGGAGACGTTCATAAATACCTCCATGCGATCACCGATTTGGAACGCATATCCGACTATTCCGCCAAAATTGCCGACAGTATCAAAGAAATGCGGGAAGAACAGATCGGTTTCAGTGAAGGCGGTCTCAGGGAATTGGAGGTCATTGAAAGAACCGTTACGGATATGCTGGATATGACCCTTATGGCTCTGAAAGAGGATGATCCTCATATTGCCAAGAGAGTCAGACCTTTCAGGGAACGGATCGATACACTTTCCTCGGAAATGAAAGCGCGTCACGTACTTCGCCTGCGTCAGGGGATCTGCAGCCGTCAGAGCGGTTTTGTCTTTACCGAACTGATCACCAGTTTTGAACGTATTGCCGGACACTGCACCAGCATTGCCATGGTGGTGATCGAAATCGATCAGAATGCTTTTGACAAGCATGGCTATGTAGATGCCGAAATGCAGGAAAAAGACGATGAATACCGGGCGATCTTAAAAACGTACAACAGAAGATACAAACTTCCGGAACTGCAGCAAAAAGAGGATCAAGTTGATTCTGCGGAGGAAAGTGTGATGCCTCGGCCGGAAGAATCCTGAACGGATATCCATAAAAGAAACGTAAGCCGGTTCTTTTTTTCCAAAGAAAATATTGTAAATACAATTATTTGATTTTCAATATATAATTTCTATGTAAGGGTTCAATGAAAAGGGAATGCGTAAGCGGACCCGTGGTCCTTTTAAAGGAGGACAAAAATGAAAAAGACGATCACTTTACTGGTTTGTACGGTCATGATCATTTCATGTTTTGCCTTGTTGACGGCATGCGGCGGAGGAAACGGCGAAGATCTGTCCGACAGCAAATATGTGGGGACATGGAAGGCTTCCACGATGGCTCTTGAAGATGAGTCGGAAGCGTTGAGCGCTGAATGGATACTGACCCTCAACCCAGACGGTACCGGTCAGTTTGTTTCCGAAGAAGAAACCACGGATGTTACCTGGGAATTGACGGATGAAGGTTTTAAAACAAAAGGGGATACCAAACTGAAATTTACGGATGACGGTGATAATATTAAAACAAAAATTCTCGGCGTTGATCTGATCTTTGAGAGACAGGAATAAAAAAAACGATTACGAAAATAATAATACTCTGCTTCGGCAGAGTATTATCATTAAA
>CACXDX010000052.1 GCA_902766525.1 uncultured Bacillota bacterium
CTTGTACAGCTCGGTTACAGCGCTTCCGAATCAAAAAAAGCCGTTGTTGCCGTCGTTTCCGAAGATCCGCTGATTGACAGTGACGCGTTGCTGCGCAAGGCACTGATGCGTTTGAGTAAATTTTAAATTCGAGGTATTTCTGTATGACTGATGACAGAATTATAAGTTCCTCTTTAAAACCGGAAGATATTGTCGGCGAAGCGAATATTCGTCCGATGACGCTGGCGGACTATACCGGTCAGGACAAAGTCAAAGAGAAAATGTCGATCTTTATCGAGGCCGCAAAGAAGAGAGGCGGCGCTCTTGATCATGTTTTACTGTACGGTCCTCCCGGATTGGGTAAAACGACATTGGCCAATATTATTGCCAATGAAATGAATGTCCATATTCGCACAACAGCC
Source organism: uncultured Bacillota bacterium (assembly GCA_902766525.1). Lineage (GTDB taxonomy): Bacteria > Bacillota > Dehalobacteriia > UBA7702 > UBA7702 > UBA7702. Next base: position 402 of record CACXDX010000052.1, read on the forward strand.
GGGCCCGCCATCGAGCGCGCCGGCGATTTGGCGGCGATTTTGACTTCTCTCGAACCTTATGACGTGCTTTTTGTTGATGAAATTCATCGTCTCAGCCGTTATGTTGAGGAAGTACTTTATCCCGCCATGGAGGATTTTTGTATCGATATCGTGATCGGGAAAGGGCCTGCCGCAAAAACCATGCGGCTTGAAGTTCCTCCGTTTACTCTGGTGGGCGCCACGACAAGAGCAGGGATGCTTTCATCGCCGCTTCGGGATCGTTTTGGGGTGATCAGCCGCTTGGAATATTACGAAGTGAAAGATCTCGTACAAATTCTGAAGAGATCCGCTCTCGTTCTTGACGTTCCTTTAAGCGAGGAAGGAGCCGAGGCCATTGCCCGACGTTCCCGGGGAACGCCGCGCATTGCCAATCGACTTTTGCGCAGGGTCAGAGATTATGCCGAAGTTCGTGCCGACGGCTATATCGACGGTGTTGTGGCTCTTGAAGGACTCAATCTATTGGAAGTCGATCCTCTAGGTCTGGATACCGTCGATAAAAAAGTGATTCGCACCATCATCGAAAAATTTGACGGCGGCCCCGTGGGATTGGAAACCATTGCGGCTACCATCAATGAAAGTGCCGATACGGTTGAGGATGTTTATGAACCTTATTTGATGCAATTGGGTTTTATCAACAGGACTTTAAGAGGGCGTATGGCAACGCCGGCAGCTTACCGTTATCTTGGCTGCGAACCGCCGAAAAAAGAGGATAATACCGAAAATACGCTTTTTTCCGGAGATGATCAAGAATGAAGATCCTGTTTCATGCCTGCTGCGGCGTTTGTTCTCTCTATCCCATCAAAAAGATGAAAGAAGAGGGGAAAGACTTTGCTCTTTATTATTCAAACCCCAATATTCATCCGTATAAAGAATGGAAGGAACGCAAGAAGACCTTCGCTGCCGCTTGTGAAGATGAACATGTCCGCTATTTTATTGATCAATCATATCCGTTGGAGGATTTTCTCAGGACCCAGCTGACTTATGAAAACCGCTGTCAGTGGTGTTATCAATGTCGTCTGGAAAATACGGCGAAAAAAGCATTGGCCGAAGGCTATGACGCTTTTTCGACAACACTTTTCATCAGTATTTATCAAGATCGTGAACTGATCCGCGCCACGGGCAAAGCCATTGCCGAAAAATACGGTCTGACCTTTTATGATCGTGATTTTAGGGAAGGCTTTACTTATGCACAGGAGCTGGCAAAAGAAAGAGAATACTATCGTCAGAAATATTGCGGTTGTATCTTCAGTGAACGTGACCGCTATATGAAAAAGAGAAAGCAAAAATGAAATTAGAAGAGTTCAACTATGATCTTCCCCGGGAACTTATTGCTCAACATCCCGCCGCGTGCCGCGATCAAAGCCGACTGCTCCATGTTTCATTGGATCAAGATCAATTGGAGGATCGCGTCTTCTGTGATGTTATTAATTATCTGAATCCCGGTGACGTTCTCGTTCTCAACGAAACAAAGGTAATTCCCGCGCGCATTATGGGTCGCCGTGCCGGCGGCGGCAAAGCCGAGATTTTCCTTCTTGATCGACTTGATGGGGATAACTGGAAGGTTCTTGCCCGTCCCGGTCGAAAAATTCGCATCGGCGATGTCATTGCTTTTGATGACCCCGATATCAAAGCCGAAATCATCGGCAACGGTGAAGAAGGCGTCAAAACCGTGGTATTTCATTATACAGGCATTTGGGAAGAACATCTTGACCGGATCGGTACGGTTCCGCTCCCGCCGTATATCAAAGAATACGACGGTGATCCCGATCGCTATCAGACGGTCTATGCCTCTCTTCCCGGATCCGTTGCGGCGCCGACTGCCGGTCTCCATTTTACGGATGAGCTTTTAAAGGCCATCGAGGAGAAGGGCATTGCCATTGCCAAAGTTAATCTTAAGGTCGGTTTGGGCACGTTTCGCCCCGTTGAGGCTGAAAATATCGAAGATCATAAAATGCATGAAGAGTACTATGAGGTTTCTTCGGAAAGCGCCGCTTTGATTAATTCCCGCAGGGAAGCGGGAGGCAGAGTTATTGCCGTCGGTACGACATCAACGCGGACACTGGAGACGGTCGCCGATAAAAACGGACATATGACCGCTGCCGCAGGCTGGACAAATTCATATATTTATCCCGGTTATCATTTTAAGATCGTCGATGGTCTGATCACCAATTTTCATTTGCCGAAAAGCAGCCTGCTGATGCTTGTTTCCGCTTTGGCCGGTAAAAATAAGATTTTTAACGCTTATGAACATGCCATTGCCGAAAAATATCGTTTTTTCAGTTTTGGCGACGCGATGCTGATTTTATAATAACAAGTAAGGAAAAAAATGAATGCTGTGATCTTAGCCTGCAGCTCGATGAAAACATATCTGGAGAATGCCGGCAAAAAACTAAATCTTGCTTATCCCGTGATCTATGCCGATCGATCACTTCATGCCGAGCCGGAAAAAATGAAAGAAAGGCTGGAACAGCTTCTCGCGGAACTGGATGAAGATATCGACACGGTTCTCGTCGCTATGGGTTATTGCGGTGGCAGCTGGGAAAAAGTGCCGCATCGTCAGCGTCTTGTCATTCCCAAAGTCGACGATTGCATCACCATGTTTTTGCATACGGATGATATGCCCGCCGTCAATAAAAAAGAGACGGGGCATATGTACATTTGCGATAAGACTTCCGAAGACGATCATTTTTCCATTCCAGGAATCCGCCGTAACCTTTTTGAAGAATACGGGGAATACAACGGAGATATGATGTTTAAATCATGGTTTGCTCCGTACAAAGATGTGGATATTATCGATACGGGTTGCTATGATTGTTATTCGGAGGAATTTGTTGCCTATGCCCAGGAAAGTGCCGATCTGATTTTTGCCCGGCTGAATTACGTGGAAGGCAGCAATATTATCCTTGAAAAATTACTGCGGGGCGATTGGGACGATCAGTTTCTGGTTATTCCCGCAGACAAAGAAATAACATGGTCGGTTTTTTTTGAATCTTGATCGTTTCCGATATGACCATGGAAAAGCAGGAGAAACATAAATGTTAAAATACACGCTGAAAAAGAAATGCGGTCATGCCCGTTTGGGAGAGGTGCGAACCGATCACAGCACCATACCGACGCCGGTATTTATGCCCGTAGGGACTCAGGCCACGGTCAAAACCTGTACCGCTGAGGAAGTGGCGGAAACGGGTTCAAAGATATTGCTTGCCAACACTTATCATCTTTACCTGCGTCCCGGTCATGATTTGGTGAAGCGCGCGGGCGGTCTTCATTCTTTCATGAACTGGCAGGGATCGATCTTGACGGACAGCGGCGGTTTTCAGGTATTCAGTCTGGACAGTTTGCGCAAGATCAGTGATGAAGGCGTTCTTTTCCGCAGCCATCTTGACGGCAGCAAACATATGTTTACCCCTGAAAAAGTCATGGAGATCGAGATGGCCTTGGGCTCCGATATCGCCATGTGTTTTGATGAATGTGCACCTTATCCGTCAGACCACGATTACGTTGCCAAGGCGATGGAACGAACGTACGATTGGGCAAAGCGCTGTAAAGCTGTTCATCATCATGAATATCAAAATCTTTTCGGCATCATTCAGGGCGGCGCTTTTGAGGACTTGAGGAAAATCAGTGCCGAGCAAATCACGAGTCTTGGTTTTTGCGGCTACGGCATCGGCGGTCTTTCTGTCGGTGAGCCGAAGGATAAAATGTATGAAATGCTGGAAGTTCTTGATCCGTTGATGCCTGAAGATAAGCCCCGTTATCTGATGGGCGTGGGCAGCCCCGATTGTCTGGTTGAAGGCGTAAAACGCGGTGTGGATATGTTTGACTGCGTTTTGCCGACGCGTATTGCCCGCAACGGTACGGTTTTTGTGCGAGAAGGAAAATTGGTGCTGCGCAATGCGACTTATGCCGAAGATCATCATGTGATTGAAGAAGGCTGCGGCTGTTACGCCTGTCGTCACGGTTATACCCGGGGATATATTCGTCATCTGCTCAAAGCCGGTGAGGTTCTCGGTATTCGGCTGACGACGTTTCATAATCTTTTCTTTTTGCAAAAATTAATGGCGGACATTCGTCTGTCTTTGCTGGAAGATCGTTTCGATGATTTTTATAAAGACTTTTTTGCTCGATATCGTTTTTAAAAAATTCGGAGTTATTGATGATTAAAGCACTTTTTTTTGATATGGACGGTACGCTTGTTGCTTATTACCCCGACGGTCACGGTGAAATCCCGATGACATCCCGAAAGCTTCTTGATGAGCTGAGGAAAAAGGGCGTTATGATTTTCGCCGCCACGGGCCGCGGACGCAGTGAGATGGAAACCTCTCCGCTCTTTGCCGATATGCCTTTTGATGCCGTTCTTGCCATGAACGGACAGTATTGTTATACCGAAAAAGAGGATCTGCGCGTTTCCGCCATCAACAGCGACGACCTTGCCGGTTTTATGGAGTGTCAGAAGGAAAAGCCTTTCCCTTGTATTTTTATGGAAAAGTACAGAGACTACGGAAATATGGATACCCCGGAATTCCGGGCTGCTTTGGCCAAGATCTGCAGCGAACCGCCGAAGAGCGAAAATATAGATGATCTTGCCGAGAGAGAGATCCTTCAGATTGTTCCCTATATCAGTGAAAAAGAACTGGATCACGTCAAGGCGAAAATGCCTCACAGCAAAGCAACGCGTTGGAGTCCCGAATTTGTCGATATTGTTGATGTCAACGGTGGCAAAGGCCGGGCCATAGAATTGATTCTCAAAACATTTAAGCTCTCGGCCGATGAGATCATGGCTTTCGGTGACGGTGAAAATGATATTGAGATGGTAAAAATGGCAAAGATCGGTGTCGCCATGGGCAATGCCGCCGATGAACTGAAACGTTTTGCCGACTATATTGCCGACGATGCCGATAAAGACGGTGTGGCAAAAGCTCTTGACCATTTTATCGCCGAAGGTGTTTTTGAATCATAAAAGAAATGATTTTTTTAAAAAAATAAAACTGGACAAGTATGTATTTTTTTAATATAATATAATTTAATGAATAATAAGAAAAGGAGTGAAAAAATCAGTGAGCAACAGCATTGTTTGGACTGTCGTTTATGTTATTGCGATTTTCCTCATTATCTATCTCCTGATCATCCGTCCTCAGAGAAAACGGCAAAAAAGTCATGAAGATCTCGTCACCAGCCTTAATCTCGGTGTTGAAGTTGTGACAATCGGCGGGATTCATGGAGAAGTCAGTCGCATTAAAGACGATACCGTTTGGATTAAAGTCAGCAACAACGTGGAAATTGAAGTTGACAAGAGCGCCATCGCCAAAAGCATCAGCTGATTTCTGTTATCCGTTGAAAGACGGTTTGAAATGAATTTGATTTTTTTGGAGGAAGAGGGTTTACAGCTCTCTTCCTGTATTGATTTTTTGATCTTTTGATCATGTTATGCACACACATTACCGGCACATAAGGAGTAAATTACATGAAAAATAACGGACGAATCAAATTGACTTTGATTATCCTCTTCGTGATTGCTCTCGTTGTTCTTTCGGTTGGTATGGTGATTCATTATCCGAGTTTACTGAAACTCGGTCTTGATTTGCAGGGTGGCGTCAGTGTGACGCTTCAGGCCGACCCTGAGGAAGGTCAAACCGTTACCGAAGAAGATATGAACAACCTCAGCGATATCATGAGTAATCGTGTTGATGAATTCGGCGTTGCGGAGCCTTTGATCCAGATTGAAGGTGAAGACCGGATCATCGTGGAACTTGCGGGTCTTGATGACGTTCAGGCAGCCGTTGAGATGCTCGGTACAACGGCAAAGCTTGAATTTATCGATCCCGAAGGCAACCTCGTTCTTGACGGCGGTGATCTGGAAAACGCCTATGTTTCCCAATCCAACAGCGGGAACTATGAAGTTGCGCTGGAATTCACCGATGAAGGCGCCAAAGCCTTTGGTGATGCGACAACGAAATACGTCAATCAAATCATCGATATTCAGCTGGACGGAGAAAGTATTTCCGCTCCGGTTGTGCAGAATCCGATTACGAACGGAAAAGCCGTCATTACTTTTAACGGCGGCGCGACCTATGACGATTGCGCGGCCCTGGCTTCATTACTTCGCGGCGGTGCGCTTCCCGTCAATGTTGTTGTTATCGAAGAACGCGTTGTCGGGCCCGAACTCGGCGCCGATTCTCTGAATAAAAGTTATGTTGCCATCATTTACGGTGTGATTGCCGTATTCCTGTTTATGATCGTCTATTATCGTCTTCCCGGCGTTTTGACCTGTGTATCACTGCTGCTTTACGGCATGATCCTGTTTTGGGTGCAGTGTGCCATCAATGTCACCTGGACGCTGCCGGGGATCGCGGCTTTCCTGCTGTCTCTCGGGATGGCCGTTGACGCCAATATTATTATCTTTGAGCGTATTAAAGACGAATTGAGAAAAGGCCGGACGATGACCGCGGCGGTCGATTCCGGTTTCCAGCGCGCTTTCAAAGCGATTTTGGACTCGAACGTTACGACGCTCATCGCCACCGTTGTGCTCTTCTATTTCGGCGTCAGCTCGATCAAGGGCTTTGCCATTACTCTGAGCATCGGTGTTTTGGCCAGTATGTTCACGGCCATTGTCTTTACCCGTTTCCTCTTGAAATTCTGCGCCGCTGATCTTAAGCTCAGCAAACGCAGTCTTTATCGGTCGTAAGGAGGTGCGGGAAATGAGCTTATTCAAGAAAGATTTTAAATTAAAAATCATCGAAAAGAGAAAGATTTGGTATCTGATTTCCTGTCTTATCATTTTGGCCGGTCTGATCTCCTTCTTTGTTCAGGGCTTTAATTTCGGTATCGACTTTACGGGCGGCAGCTATCTGCAGCTGACCTTCATTGATGAAAGCTCGGCCGACGCCGATAAAGAAACGGCGGCGGAAGCTGAAGCAACCGAAGATAAAGCATCGAACTTCACTTCACGGGAAGTGGCTTTGGAAGATCTTCGGGCCGTTGTCAATCAATACGTTGAAAAAACGCCGTTGATTCAGCATGATAAGACCAACAATGCCTATGTGATTCGTACTGAGCTCACCGATGAGGATGAAGTCAATGAATTGCTTGCCGCCATCGAAGCGGATCTCGGCTCTTATCATATTGACCGCAATGAACTGGTCGGTCCCACCATCGGTAATGAATTGGTCAGAAAGGCGATCCTGGCTTTGGTGATTGCCTGCGCGCTGATGCTGATCTATATTTCTTTCCGCTTTCAGTTCTGGTTTGGTATTGCCTCCATTGTCACGCTGCTTCACGATGCTTTGATCGTTCTTTCGGTCTTTACCCTTTTCCAGCTGGAAATGTCGAGTTCCTTTATTGCGGCGATCCTGACGGTCATCGGTTATTCGATCAATGCCACCATTGTCGTCTTTGACCGTGTTCGTGAAAGTATGCCCAATTACAGAGCTGCGGAACGGTTGGCCTTGATGAACGACAGCATTTCCATGACCTTTGCGCGTTCGGTCAATACGACGATTACGACGTTGCTGACCTTGTTGGCGCTGGTGCTCTTCGGTGGGGATACGACGAAGATCTTTGTCTTCGCTATGATCGTCGGTATTTGTGCCGGTTTCTATTCCAGCGTCTGTTTGTCCGGGTCACTCTATTATGATTTCACAAGCCGTTTCGGCAAGAAAAAAAGTTGATTTTACAAAAATGAAAAAGAAGCGTCGATACGGACCGTCATCCTGTCGGCGCTCTTTATTTGATAATTTATTTCCGAAAATAGCAGGGAAAAAGTCTTTTATGTAGAAATTATTTTAGATAAGTATTGAAAAAGAACAGAAAGGCAAGAAAAAAAGATTATGTTTGAAAATGCATTAAAGAGAAGCATCGAAATCGGCGGCCGTACGCTGACATTGGAAACGGGCAGAATGGCGCGGCAGGCCAGCGGCGCTGTCTTCGCGAGCTATGGTGATACCCAGGTATTGGCTACAGCCGTCGGCTCCACCGAACCGAGAGAAGGTATTGACTTCTTTCCCCTTACCGTTGACTACGAAGAAAGATTGTATGCTGTCGGTCGCATTCCCGGCGGTTTTATCAAAAGAGAAGGGCGTCCCACGGAAAAGGCCATTCTTTCCGCCCGTATAACGGACAGACCTCTCCGCCCGCTCTTTCCCAAAGGATATAAAAATGATGTGCAGGTCGTTATCACCGTTATGTCGGTAGAACAGGATAACGCCCCCGATATTCTCGGCATCAATGCTGTTTCCGCAGCGCTGCATCTCTCCTTTATTCCTTTCATGGGACCGATCGGCGCGGTCAGTATCGGCCGCATCGACGGTGAGTTTGTGGTTAATCCCACCGTTGAACAGAATGAAAAGAGTGATATGTTTATCGCCATGTGCGGCACGAAGGACGCGATCAACATGGTGGAATGCAAAGCCGATGAAGTCAGTGAAGAAGTGATTCTTGACGGTCTTATGTTTGGCCATGAAATAATTAAAGATATTGTGGCTTTTATTGAAGATTTCAGAGCCGAAGCGCTGAACCGCAACATCGCATCGGAAAAACTGGAATTTGTCAAGCCTCCTTTCGATGCCGAATTGGAAGCGGCCGTGAAGCCCTTGGCGGCGGAAAAATATGAAGCCGTATACAGAAAATGCGCCGGTGAAAAGATCCCGAAACAGGAAAGAGACGCACTTTTCGATGCTGTTCAGGCCGATATCGTTTCTGAATACGAAGGGAAATATCCCGATGATCCGGAAACCATCGCTCAGGTCAAAGAAATCATCGGCGTTGCCCAGAAAGAAACGGTTCGCCGTATTATCGCTTCGGAGAAATTGCGTGTTGACGGCAGAAATGTTGATGAAGTTCGTCCGATCCACTGTGATGTCGGCGTTCTGGCCC
>CACXDX010000053.1 GCA_902766525.1 uncultured Bacillota bacterium
GCCGTCATCCAGCAAAACGGAAATACCATACGCAACTTCGCCCTTGGGTAAACGATCATAAATCTGCCGATAAAAGCGATTGTTGTCGGTTTCACGCAGTATAGAACGGCTTAATATCTCTTTGAAGCCTTTTTTCGGCAGCCTTCTCTGCTTAAGCCGCGGCAATTCCCGATGAAAAAACAAGCGATATAATCTTTTGATTTCCTTCAAATGATCTCTCTTTTCATCAACAAGATGATTGAGACGGCGGCGATCTTTTTTCCGCTTCGCTTTTTTGGCAAGATCACGATAGATCATCTCTCCCGTATACTCGTTTTCGGCAACGAGCTTAAGCAATTCCTTTACGATCCTGTCTTCCCTGTTTCTTTCCTGACGACGCTGATCCTCCATGGGGACGCCTCCTTACCCTTTCGATTGCGTTTCCCCGCCGTCTGAACCTTTGTTCAAAAAAACAGGATAACGGGAAAACAGCGGGGAGCTGACACTCCCGGTTTTCTTGTTATCCTATTATATGTTTTTATCGCGCAATTGGTGATTTTTTAATTTTTCCCCGGGAAATCAAAGAGTAAGATCGGTTTCCTCCACCCTTTCCTCTCCGTGATAATGATCGTAAAGTTCTTTGACGGAACCCAAACCGGGAACGATCATATCAGGGACAATATCCATCAAAGGACGAAGAACAAAGAGGCGTTCTCCGATTCTGGGATGAGGAATGGTAAGACGATCACTTTCGATCTCTTCATCCTCATAGATAAGAATATCAAGATCAATGTTGCGGGGACCGTTAAGGAAAAGCTTTTTACGCCCCATGGTCTTCTCGATGCCCTGAGTAACATCGAGAAGTTCAAACGGAGGAGTATCCGTTTCGATAAGCACCGCGCCGTTTAAAAAATCATCCTGATCAACGTAACCCCATGGCTCGGTCTGATACAGTTTCGATTTTTTCAGCACGCCGCATCCTTCCTTCTCCAAAAGAGATACAGCTTCTTTAAGATTGGCAAGGGTATCCCCGACATTGCTGCCGAGGGCAATAACGACTTGGCTCATTTTCTCTCCCTTCGCAGTTCCACGGCGGCCGGAAATTTACAGGTGGTTCCCGGGGCTTTGGGTTTGTCGACACGAACCGTAACGGCAGAAAGCAGCGGGAAATCCGCAAGCAAACGCTGAATGATGGTCAAAGCCAGCTTTTCGATGAGATCAAATTTATGATTTAAAGTAATATCGGCAACAGCATCGTATACTTCGCCGTAATTCACGGTCTTCATTAAATCATCGCTTTCGGCAGCAGCACTGAGATCCAACTCCAAAACAGCGGAAATAATAAAAGTCTGACCATCTCTTTTTTCATGTTCAAAAAAACCGTGATAGGCAAAGAATTCAAGAGGTTCGAGATAAATTTTGTCCATGATAAAATCCTCTCTTTAATAAGTCGCTTTGACAATGGCATCCGCCATTTTCGCCGTCTGCGCCATTTCTTTAACATCGTGAACGCGGATCATATCCGCCCCGTTGGCAATGGCGACAGCGGTCACGGCGGCATCGCCCCAGATGCGTTTATCGGCAGGAGCATCGAGAACAAGACCGACCGTTTTCTTTCTTGAAGCAGCCATCAGCACGGGACAGCCGAGGGATTTAAGTTCCCTCAATTTTTTGGTAATGAGCAGATTATGCTCTTTTTCCTTGCCGAAGCCGAAACCGGGGTCAAGAATGAGCTTATTTTTATCGCAGCCGGCTTTTTCGGCGATATCGATACTTTTTCTCAGAAAAGCGGTTACTTCGGCCATGAAATTATCGTAAACCGCTTCCGTCTTGTTATGCATGAGGATGACGGGACAATCGGCTTCGGCGGCAACGGCAGCCATTTCTCCTTCATCATACTGAAAGCCCCAAACATCATTGATGATCTGTGCGCCGGCTTGCAATGCCGCCTTTGCCGTTTCAGCTTTATAGGAATCGATAGAGATCGGTATGTTCAGCTTCCCCCGGAGTCCTTCGATAACAGGCAAAACACGATCCATTTCTTCCTCGGCGGAGACCGCCGCCGAACCGGGACGGGTGCTTTCACCGCCGATATCGATAATATCTGCTCCCTCTTCAGCCATGGCCAGAGCATGTTCAACGGCGCGGCCACAATCGAACCATTTGCCTCCATCGGAAAAAGAATCCGGCGTACAGTTGAGAATACCCATGACCAAAGTCTTTTTACCGAAAACCAACTCTCCGCCGCAATAGGGCATGATCCGTTCTCCCTCTTTCATTCCCTGAAAGAGAGCTTCCAGTTCTTTAGCCAAATCGGGAAGACCGAATTGCTGTAAACGCAAGCGGCGGATGATCGTTTTGAATTGCTTATAGGTAGCCATGATCAGCACACCGGAATGACCGGCCTTATGA
>CACXDX010000054.1 GCA_902766525.1 uncultured Bacillota bacterium
AAGACCTCAACATAGACGCGCAAAATGATATTGGCGATCTTGAGTACGATCCTCTTGATCAGCGAATCGTTTTTCGAGGTCGGAATGGTCTGGATGATACCGACAAAAAAGCCGATCAGGCAGCCGATGACCGTACCGACAAAAGAAATGAGAAGGGTACGTCCCGCCCCCTGGATATATGATATTCCGTAGGTATCCCAACAGATGGCGACACCGGATAAGAATTCAGACATAACGATTTTGTTCTCCCACTAAATATCAAGTCAACAAAGACAATTTGAGCGGACGCGCCGTAAGACGCGCCCGCACTTCATTATTGCAAAATGTTTTTTATTTATTATTCACTCAGAGGCTGGACGGAAATGGCTTCGGTCATCATCGCTTCGTAATCATCGACGGTCATGTCGGCGAGAACACCGTTGATGGCATCGAGCAGTTCCGTATTACCTTTCTGCACGGAGATCCCGAGATTGATTTCTTCTTCGGAAACATTGAAATTATCATCGGAATCGGTGAAATCGAGAATGAGCATATCATCATAAACCGCAGTGGCGGCAAGAGCCGTCGGCATATCGGTAACGACATAATCCACAGCACCGGATTCAAGAGCGACCAGCATGGCGGGAGCCGTTTCCTGAGCGGCAAGAATATTGGCGTCGGGAATCTGAGGCAGGCAGACATCATACCAAATGGTGCCGAGCTGAGAAGTGGCGGTACCGCCGGCGAGATCGTTAATGCCCTGAGCAGAGGCATATTTGCTGTCTTTTTTCACCAGCGTAACGATGGAAGCGTAATAATAAGGTTCGGAGAAATCAACAACCTGCAGACGTTCCGAGGTGATGGATTGACCGGCGATAACGGCATCCACATCCCCGGATTGAAGAGCGGGAATCAGAGAATCCCAGTCCAGTTTCACGATTTCCAGATCGCGGCCGAGAGAATCGGCAATCTTCTGAGCCATCATCACGTCGTAACCGTAGGCATAGTCGGAGCTGTCGGCAATGGCAACAGCGCCGTTGCTGTCATCTTGCTGCGTCCAGTTGTAGGGAGCGTAACCGCATTCCATGGCTACGCGCAGAGGCGCGGAAGCATCGTCGGTTCCTTCCGAGGAAGAACCGCAGGCCGTGAGCGTAAGCAGCATTAAAGCCGCCAGGAGGATGGATGTGATTTTTTTCATTTTTTCTTCCTTTCCTGTTTTGAGCATGAAAAAATGGGAAGATAAGACTTCCCATTGATGATGCGTCTGACGGCGACTTTAATCTCAGTCTCAGACCGTTTGGATAGCGCTTCACCAAGGTGACAGTGCATTGCATATGCTGCAATACCCCAGCCGCGGGATCTCGGGCAGATCCGGCAGCTTCGGCGATTTCCCTTTTCTTTCCCGCGGTACCCGCCGCCGAAATGAGAACTACTTGTGAAAATCGCGCCTCTATCTTAACTCAAAACGATACAATTTCATATAGTTTATCATCATTTCCGCTTATCGTCAATAGATTCAACGAAAAAAAGCAATAATGGTTATGTTTTGCAGAAAAATCACTGTTATATATTGAGCAATGCATGAGATTATGCTATGATTATTATGAAAAAACTTATTCATATTTTTTGAAGAGACAGAGGGATCAACCATGCACAGCGGACACAGACAACGTATGAGAGACAGGGTTAAAGAAGGCGGTTTGGACAAACTGAGCGACCACGAATTTCTCGAATTACTTCTTTACTACGTCCAGCCCCGCGTCAATACAAACGAACCCGCGCACCGGCTCATGGATACTTTCGGCAGTATCAGCTCGGTTTTTGAAAGCTCCGAAGAAGCGCTGCTGAAAGTGACCGGCATCGGGCCGATCTCCGCATCGTTTCTCACTTTGATCCCGGAGATCTGCCGCCGCTATTACGCGGAAAAATATCATCCCGCCGACACACCTTCCTCCTATCCTCAAATCATCGACTACGCTCAGAAAATGTTTGTCGGCTATAAAAAGGAAGTCGTCGGTCTTTTGATGCTGGACGGCGCCAACAATCTGATCGCCAAAAAGATTCTCGACGAAGGCAGTTATCATAATGTCCGCATCGATAATCAGCAGCTCCTTGCCGAGATATTACAAAGCAAAGCCGACAAAGTCATCCTCATCCATAATCATCCGTCCAACAACCCGACACCTTCGGCGGCGGATTTTGCCATGACCGCCCAGATCGGCAGTGTTTTGAAATTCATCGGCATCACCTTTTTCGATCATCTGATCCTTTGTCCCAACGGCAAAGTATACAGCTTTTCCGCCGAAAATTGTCTTTAAAAAATCAAGGATCCATTGAATCAAATTCGGCTTTCAACAATAAAAAACACACCTCTTTTTTCTCTTGAGGCGCTTGTTATAAACCGGTTTAAAATAAAAGAGAAATCGGTCAAAACAGGGAGGTAAACAATGGTAATTATCGGGAAAATAATACTGTACATCATCATGGCCTGCTGCGCGGTGGGGGCCGTCGCCGCGGTCATCAAACCCGAAAGCGAACTTGCCAAGAGCTTTCATGACGGCATCGGTGTAATGGCTACCTTGTTCTTGCCGATCGTGGGTTTGATGATCTCCGTACCTTATCTCATCGTCGGCGTCAACAAGCTGTTCGGTACATTATTCGGACTGATCGGCGCGGATACAGCCATTGCCGCGGTGACTTTTATTCCCGCGGACTGCGGCGGTTACGCTTTGGCGCTGCAGCTGGCATCTTCCCCGGAGATCACCATGATGTGTATTTGTGTCGCGATCATGGCAGCCTCGACATTCACCTTCAATATCCCGGTCGGTCTTTCCATATTGGATAAGAAGGATCATCCCTATCTGGCTTTGGGCGCGATGAGCGGAATCCTTTCCATTCCTTTCGGCGTATTTACCTCCTGTCTGCTCATGTATTTTTTTCATCCGACCGTAAGAACGGAATTTGCCACCAGCGGCATTCCTTCCTATGAGCTTCATATGGATCTCGGTGTTGTGCTGCTCAATCTCGTTCCCCTGATCATTTTCTGCATCATTCTGGCCATTTGCTTGAAACTGTTTCCCCGGATCATGGTAAAAGGATTTGTTATCTTCGGAAGAATCATTCTCTCCGTTGTAACGATCATCACCGCCGCGGCCATCATCGAATATTACACGGGACTCTTTTCCTCTACCGTAGGCTGGGGATTTGATCCCATTTTCGGAGATAAGGAAGAGAACTTCCGCGCCATTGAACTCCTCGGCTCCATTGCCATGATGCTCTCCGGCGCGTTTCCCATGGTTTATCTCGTACGCAAATTTTTCGGAAAGGGTTTAGCCAAGATCGGAGGAAAGATCGGCATGGACGAAGTCGGCAGCGCCGGCCTCATCGCCGGTATGGCCAACGCCATCGCTTTATTCAATCTGGTCAAAGATATGGAACCGAAAAGCAAAGTCCTATCAATTGCCTTTGTCGTATGTTCCGGCTACTGCCTCGGTGACTGGCTGGCTTTCGGCATGAATTTCCAACCCAATCTTGTCGTCCCGATCTTCGTCGGTCAGGTCTGCGGCGGCATTGTCGGCATCATTTTCGCAAAACTGATCGCCATCCCCTCTCTGAAGAAAATCTGAAAAATGACTGTTATCCATAACAGTGCAAAAAAAGGAGGCTGCAAAAATGAGTAATAAAAATTCACGGTCGGGAAATCGTAAAAAACAATGGTATATCCTCGCTCTTGCCGTCGTTTTTTTAGCCTTTATTTGGTTTTTCGGCAATGATCTGACAACAGACGGCGATTCCGCCGCGAATACGGATGAGTCAACCTCCTCAACAACGGCAGAAACATACACCGATGCCGAATACTACAGCTTTGCCAATGAATATTCTCTGGAACAGCATTACGAAAAACACG
>CACXDX010000055.1 GCA_902766525.1 uncultured Bacillota bacterium
CAAATATGTTCTTTTTTCACGCCGAGAGGTTCGGCAATAACGATCTTCATCAGCGATCTCCTTTCTCAAAAGAATCCACATTTTTATCATATAGGACATTCCCAAGAAAAGCAATACTCATTTTTCGCTCTTTCGGCAAAGAAACCATATAATCTTTCAGTATGAGAAAGATTTTAGGTTGCTTTTTTTTAAGAAATACGGTATGATAAATTATTATCTGTTATTATCGTGAAATAAAAGGAGTTTTTCGCTATGTACGATATCATTATCGTCGGCGCGGGACCATCCGGCATTTTTACCGCCATTGAGTTGCTGCGTCACAACAGCGACAAACGAATATTGATCGTGGAAAAAGGCGCTCCCGTGGAAAAAAGAGTCTGCCCCAAGGGAAAGAAAGCGATCTGCATGAATTGCGATCCCTGCGCCATTACCACGGGTTTTTCCGGAGCCGGCGCTTTTTCCGACGGAAAGCTCTCCTTAAGCTATGAAGTCGGCGGCGACCTGCCCGAACTCATCGGCGAAAAGACGGCGCAGGAGCTTATCGATTATACCGACGGTATTTATCTCGAATTCGGCGCCGATAAAAAAGTCGAAGGATTGAACGGCGGCGACAAGGTCAAGGCCATCCGCAAACGTGCCATTCAGGCCGGGCTCAAACTGGTCGACTGCCCCATTCGTCATCTCGGAACCGAACAGGCTCAAAAGCTCTATTACGAAATCGAGCAATACCTCTTAAACAACGGTGTCGAGATCCTCTTCGGCTATCAATATATCGATATCATCCTCGCCGATGCCTGCTGCAAAGGCGTCGTCATTGAAAAAACTCACGGCGGCGATAAAAAGGAAGTCCGGGCGGAAACCGTGATCATCGCCACGGGACGCCGCGGCGCCGACGAACTGGAAAAGATGTGCGCACGCTATGATATCGCGCACCGCCCCGGAACCGTTGATATCGGCGTTCGGGTCGAGGTTCGCAACGAGGTGATGGAAGAAGTCAACGAGGTACTCTATGAGTCCAAACTCATCGGCTATCCCAATCCCTTCCGCAATAAGGTCCGAACTTTCTGTCAGAATCCCGGCGGCTTTGTCAGCCAGGAAAATTACGACAATGATCTGGCCGTCGTCAACGGTCATTCCTATAAAAACTTAAAATCCGACAACACCAATTTAGCGATTTTATGCTCACATAATTTTACCTCCCCGTTCAATCAGCCCATCGCTTACGCTCAAAAAGTCGGTGAGCTCACCAATATGCTGGGTGACGGACGAATTATGGTGCAGCGTTACGGAGATATCCTTGATGGGAAACGCACTTGGGATAAGGAATTGATGAGGTCCAACGTCCGCCCGACGCTGGTCGACGCGGTGGCCGGTGATATCACCGCCGCCATGCCCTACAGGGCGATGATCAATATCATCAATTTCATCCAAGCCGTTGACCACGTGGTTCCCGGCTTTGCCGGCACGGAAACGCTGCTTTACTCCCCTGAACTGAAATTTTACAGCAACAAGGTGCGGATGGATCAAGCATTGCGCACCAACGTGAAAAATCTATATTGTCTCGGTGATTCCAGCGGTTGGACCCGGGGGTTGATGATGTCATCGGTGATGGGCGTCTATATGGCGCGCGTCTTATTGAACGATCATTCTTCCGAAACAGAAGAAGCCTGAACACAGCCTCTTTAGACAGGAGCAGCCTCCGAAGGGTGGACAGAAACGTTTTTTCGGTCGAATCATCCTCTCATACGATTTTTCACAAAAAATACACCTGAAAAGGCATGAATCGACAGGAGAAAAATACCATGATGTCCCCACAAACAAATTCAGATAATAAACTCTCTGAGGTTGCCGGCCGTATCCGTGAAATGCGTGAGATCTCTGATTTCAGCATTGAGGAGATGGCCGAAAAAACAGATACCACACCGGAAGAATATCTCGCCTACGAAAACGGTGACGTTGATCTTCCCTTCACTTTTATTCACAAATGCGCACTCGCTTTCGGTCTGGAAATTGCAAACCTGCTGGAAGGGAGCAGCCCCAAACTGAAATCTTATGCCGTCACCAGAAGCGGCCAGGGGCAAACCACCGTCGATGAAAACGGGATCCGCATCTTGAGCATGGTGCCGCGCTTTCAGAAAAAAATCGCCGATCCCTATTGGGTACGGTATGAGTACAAAAAAGAAGAACAGGATCGTCCGATCCATCTTTCCACCCATAAAGGTCAGGAATTCGACTATATCATCAAGGGCCACCTCAAAGTTCAGGTCGGCGAACATACGGAGATCCTCGGCCCCGGGGACAGTATCTATTACCATTCCCATCTGCCTCACGGCATGATCGCCGTAGACGGAGAGGATTGCGATTTTATTGCGATCATTCTTCCCGGCGAAGAAGTGGATGAAGTAAAATCCACCAGGATCATGACCGAAGCGCGCCAGGCGGAGCCCTGGATCGTTGATCGATTCATCCGCTGCGATGAAGATGAACTTGGCCGTTTGAAAGCCATCGACTTTGAAAATGAAGAAGAATTCAACTTTGCCTACGATGTCGTTGACGCCCTCGCCGACAAATATCCGGAAAAGCTGGCGATGCTCCATATCGACAAAGATCACAACGAACGCCGCTTCACCTTCAAAGACATGAAACACATGTCCAATCGCACGGCAAACTACTTTACCTCTCTCGGCATCCGCAAAGGCGACCGGGTCATGCTGATTTTAAAACGCCATTATCAATTCTGGCTTTCCATGCTGGCTCTGCATAAGATCGGAGCCATCCCCATCCCCGCCACAAATCAGCTGAAAGCGCATGATATCGAATATCGCCTCAACGCGGCGGGCATTTCCGCCGTCATCTGTACCGCCGACGGTATCGTCGCAGATGAAGCCGATGAAGCCATCAGCAAATGCCCTCAAGTTAAAACGAGAGTAATCGTTCGCGGCAGCCGTCCCGGATGGCACAATTTTGATGAAGAATATTCCCGTTTCACCGGAAAATTCCCGCGTACTGCGGATTCTCCCTGCGGCAGCGACGCCATGTTCATGCTGTTCACCAGCGGAACCACCGGCTATCCGAAGATCGCCTGCCATAGCTATAAATACGCTCTGGGTCATTATGTCACTGCCAAATACTGGCAGGATATTCAGAGAGACGGCCTCCATCTGACCATTTCCGAAACCGGCTGGGGCAAAGCTCTCTGGGGTAAGCTCTACGGCCAGTGGATGGGTGAAGGCGCCGTTTTCGTCTATGATTTCGACCGCTTCGACGCCAACGACATCCTGCCGATGTTCAAAAAGTACAACATCACCAGTTTCTGCGCGCCGCCGACGATGCTCCGCATGATGGTCAAGGAAGACCTCTCCCGGTTCGACCTCAGCTCCATCAAACACATGACCACCGCCGGGGAAGCGCTGAACCCGGAAGTCTTCCGCCAGTTCAAAAAAGCCACGGGTCTCACGATCATGGAAGGCTTCGGCCAAACCGAAACGACGCTGACCATCGCTAACCTGCGCGGGGAAGATATCCGCATCGGCTCTATGGGCCGTCCCAATCCTCTCTATGATGTCGATATCGTTGACAGTGAAGGAAATTCCGTTCCCGTCGGGGAAAACGGCGAGATCGTTGTCCGTACCGATAAGCGGGTTCCCTGCGGCCTCTTCAACGGTTACTTCAAAGATCCCGAAAGAACCGCAGACGTCTGGTACGACAACATGTATCACACCGGCGATGTGGCCTGGAGGGATGAGGATAACTTCTATTGGTATGTCGGCCGCGTGGACGACGTGATCAAATCCTCCGGCTACCGCATCGGGCCTTTTGAAATCGAAAGCGTAATCATGGAACTGCCCTACGTCCTGGAATGCGGAGTCTCCCCGGCTCCCGATGAAATTCGCGGACAGATCGTCAAGGCTTCCATCGTTTTGACCAAGGGTACCGTTCCCAGCGAAGAATTGAAAAAAGAAATTCAAGAGTATGTTAAAAAACATACCGCGCCCTATAAATATCCGCGTATCGTCGTCTTCCGTGATGAACTGCCCAAGTCCATCAGCGGAAAGATCCAGCGTAATCAGCTCTGATTTTTACATCACAATTTAAACGATCCCTCCACAACCGAAAAAAGCCAATGCTTCAATTGACCAAACTCGCTTCCGGGAAGGATCCCCGAAGCGAGTTTTTTTAAAAAAAGGAGAGGCCATGAGAACAAGAAGAGTGACGCTGCTCGCCGGTCATTACGGCAGCGGCAAAACGAATATTGCCGTCAACCTGGCCTTTGCTCGAAAAAAAGAAGGGTTTGAGGTTACCGTTGCCGACCTTGATATCGTCAATCCCTATTATCGCATGAAGGACAGCGAAGAGGCACTGAAAGAGGCGGGGATCCCGCTGATCAGCTCCGCCTTCGCCAATTCCAACGTCGACCTGCCGGCACTGCCTCAGGAGCTATACCGCATCATCGACGACAAAAACGGACAGATGATCGTCGATATCGGCGGCGACGACCGCGGCGCTTACGCTTTGGGACGTTTCGCGGGAGCGTTGAAAAAAGAAAATGATTACGAAATGATTCTCGTGATCAACGGCTATCGTCCCCTGACCGGAGATGAAAAAGAAACCGCACAAATCATGAAAGAGATCGAAGACGCGGGTCATCTGCCCTTTACCGGGATCATCAACAATTCCAATCTCGGCAATGAGACCACGGCGGAAGATATCCTCGCTTCCGTAAGATACGCCGAAAAGACATCCCGGGAAACGGGTCTGCCGCTGCTGCTGACGACGGTAAGAGCAGATCTGCTGCCGCAGCTGACGGGGAAAATCGACAATCTCTTCGGCATGACGCTGCAAAAAAGTCGTCTCTGGTAAATCGTCGAACAATTACACCGATAACAGATCTCATTTGATCTGCTTCCATACTACACAACGGAAATTCTTCCTGCCGCCTGTCATAAGCGGCAAAAGGAAAGAGGAGGTACTCTGTATGGCAAAAGTCACATTTAATACGGACATTTGCAAAGGATGCGGGCTTTGTGTCGCCGCCTGCAAAAAACAGCTCCTTCAGATCGCGAAGGACAAAATCAACGCCAAAGGACATCATCCCGTTGAGATCACCAACGAGGAAGAATGCGTGGCCTGCACCAATTGCGCCACCATGTGTCCCGACTGTGTGATCACGGTAGAGAGGTGAGCGCTATGAAAGATAAAGTTCTCATGAAAGGCAACGAAGCCATTGCGGAAGCCGCGATCATGGCCGGCTGCCGCCATTACTTCGGTTATCCCATCACCCCCCAGACAGAAGTCGCCGCTTATATGGCGAAAAGAATGCCGAAAATCGGCGGAACCTTCCTTCAGGCCGAATCGGAAATTTCCGCGGTCAATATGGTTATCGGCGCCGCCGCTGCCGGCGTGCGCGCCATGACCTCCAGTTCCAGTCCGGGGATATCTCTTAAAAGTGAAGGCCTCTCCTATATGGCCGGCTGTGAACTGCCTGCCCTCATCGTCAACGTTCAGCGCGGCGGACCGGGTCTCGGCGGGATCCAGCCCTCTCAATCCGACTATTTCCAGGCTACCCGCGGCGGCGGCCACGGTGATTACCATATGCTGGTTTTGGCTCCCGGCTCCATTCAGGAAATGGCGGATATGACCGTCAAAGGCTTTGAACTTGCCGAAACTTACCGTATGCCCTGCATGCTTCTGGCTGACGGCACCATGGGTCAGATGATGGAACCCGTCGTTTTGAACGTGGATAACGTCAAGACCGCGGAAAAACCCTGGGCCGTTACGGGAACAAAATGCGAAAGAGAACATAACGTCATCAATTCCCTTTCCCTCGTACCCGAAGAACTGGAAAAATGGAACCTCAAACGTTATGAACGCTACGCCTGTATCGAAGAAAACGAAGCCATGGCCGAAGAATTCATGACGGAAGACGCCGATATCATCGTCGTGGCCTTCGGTATCGCGGCTCGCGTTTCCAAAAACGCTGTCGTCGCCGCCAGAAAAGAAGGGATCAAGGTCGGTCTCATCCGTCCCATCACCCTCTGGCCCTTCCCCAAAAAGATTCTGGCTAACGCCGCTCAGCAGGCCAAGCATTTCATCTCCGTGGAACTCTCCATGGGACAGATGATCGAAGACGTCGAACTCGCGATTCGCTGTTCCCGTCCCGTCTCCCTCTGTACCAGAGTCGGCGGCGTGATTCCTTCTCCCGAAGAAGTGCTTGAAGCCATTCACAAGGTTCAATTGTAAGGAGGTGCGGAAAAATGACTGTCGTATTTGAAAAACCCAAAGCTCTGACCGACAATGAACTCCATTACTGCCCCGGCTGCACCCATGGGATCATTCATCGGCTCGTTGCCGAAACCATTGATGAACTGGGTATTGAAGGCAAAACCATCGGCATCGCCTCGGTCGGCTGCTCTGTTTTGACCTATAACTATTTTACCACCGATATGGTTCAGGCCGCTCACGGCAGAGCGCCTGCCGTCGCCACCGGTGTGAAACGGGCCAATCCCGATAATATCGTCTTTACCTATCAGGGTGACGGCGACCTCGCCGCCATCGGTACCGCCGAAACGGTACACAGCGCGGCCCGCGGCGAAAACATTACCGTCATTTTCGTCAATAACGCGATCTACGGCATGACCGGCGGCCAGATGGCGCCGACAACACTGCCCGGTCAGGTCACGCAAACCTCTCCTTACGGCCGTGACGTTAAAACCGTCGGTTACCCGCTGCGCATCTGCGAAATGCTCTCGGAATTGGACGGCCCCGCCTATCTGGAACGTGTCGCCGTCAATGACGTGAAGAGCGTTCGCCGCGCAAAAAAAGCCATTAAAAAGGCATTCACTTATCAAACCGAAGGCAAAGGCTTCTCTTTGATCGAAGTGCTCTCCACTTGTCCCACCAACTGGGGCATGACCCCTCAGGACGCCACCCAATGGCTGGAAGATAACATGAAACCCTATTATCCTCTGGGTGTTTACAAAGACAAATACGCAAAGGAGGATGAATGATATGGCAACAACTCAAATTCTCTTTGCCGGTTTCGGCGGACAGGGGATATTGTTCTCCGGGAAATTTCTGGCTTATGAAGGTTTGCTCGAAGATCGTCAGGTCAGCTGGCTGCCCTCGTACGGCCCCGAGATGCGCGGCGGAACGGCTAACTGCAGCGTCATTTTAAGTGATGATCCCATCGGCAGCCCCATTGTTTCCGCGCCCGATATTCTCATCGCCATGAATCTGCCTTCCTATGATAAATATGAAGGAAGCGTCAACGTCGACGGCTACGCTTTTATCGACTCTTCGCTGATTCACAGAGAAGCGGTGAGAAATGACATCAAAACGGTCTATGTTCCCGCTACTCAGATCGCCGCAGACAACAGTCTTGAAGGTTTGGCCAATATGGTCATGGTTGGGAAAGTGATCAAAGAAACGAACATCATTCCCTTTGAAAATATCGATCGGGCTTTGGAAAAAGTTATTTCCGCCCGCCATCAAAATCTGGCCGAAGCCAACCGCAAGGCCTTGGCATTAGGCTATAATCTTTGATTTTTCGACAGTTCCGGCTTTTCTGCCGGAACTGTCCCGACGTTACGAGAAGGATAAACAGAAAAATGAAAATCATTGACGCACATTGTCATATTTTCCCCGATAAGATCGCGCAAAAAGCTTCTGACGCCATCGGTGACTTTTATGATATCCCAATGTATTCTCCGGCGGCATCTTTGGCTTTGCTGAAAAGCGGCGCGAAGATCGGCACCGATCTCTTTATGGTGAGCTCGGCGGCCACCATTCCCGAACAGGTTCATTCCATCAATGACTTCATCTCCAGCCAATGCCGGCGCCACGATAAATTTTTCGGATTGGCCGCCATGCATTATCAACTCCCCGATATTGAAGAAGAGCTGGATCGTGCCATTGCACTGGGACTTCACGGCATCAAATTTCACAACGATTTTCAAGGTTATGACATCGATGAGCCGAAAGCGATACCGATGTATCAAGCCATTGCGGCAAGAAATCTGCCCATCCTCTTTCACATGGGCGACAACCGTCACAAACACACAACGGCGGCTCAATTAAAAAACGTAATGGAACAAGTCCCGGATTTAAAGGTTATCGCCGCCCATTTCGGGGGATATCGCGCCTGGGAAGAATCTTTCATCCTGCCGAAATCGGACAACCTGCGCTTTGACACTTCAAGCACGCTTTGGACCATTGATTATGATCTTGCTCACCGCATCATCGATCATTTCGGTATCGACAAATTTTTCTTCGGAACCGATTTTCCCATGTGGGATCCGGAAGAAGAGCTTGAACGTTTCGACAAACTCAATTTATCCGAAGAAGAACGGGAAATGGTTTTCCACAAAAACTTTGAAAAGTTCTTTGATCTGTCCCCGGAAAAATATTAATGAGAAGAAAAAACATATACCGCTTCCGTTTATCGGAAGCGGTTTTTTTATATAGTAAATGATTTTGGACCGGTTTTCCCTGCAGTAAAAATTCATTTTAAAGATCGATTTTTTTATTTTTCGCAAAAAATGTATGTCTCCGTCATAAAAGTCCTTAATTAGCCGCGATAAATATGCCCGTAACTCTTGTAAAATTCATTTTTCCATGTTATAATGTATGATAGAAAAAATTGTGCGCGTAAAAAGCTTCTCATTAAATCAAAATCAATATTTTTTTACGCGGTTTACTTCCAAGGAGGATTATATGACAGAAATACAAAATGACGCTTCCTATAATGCCGAGCAGATCCAGGTTCTGGAGGGGCTGGAAGCCGTTCGCGTCCGCCCCAGCATGTATATCGGCAACACCAGCGAAGGCGGCCTTCACCATCTCGTTTATGAGATCGTCGATAACAGCATCGACGAAGCGCTGGCCGGATACTGCACCAACATCAACGTCACAATCCATGAAGATGAAAGCATTTCCGTCAAGGACAACGGGCGCGGTATTCCCGTGGATATCCATGAAAAGACAGGACGCCCCGCCGTGGAAGTAGCCCTCACAGTCCTCCATGCCGGCGGGAAATTCGGCGGCGGCGGATACAAAGTCTCCGGCGGGCTGCACGGCGTCGGTATGTCGGTCGTCAACGCTTTATCCGAATGGCTGACCGTGAAAGTCTGCCGTGACGGTAAAATTCATTATCAAAGCTACCATCGGGGTATCCCCGACGCGGATCTCAAGGTCATCGGCAAAACGGAAGAAACCGGGACGGAGATCACCTTCAGTCCCGATCCCGAGATTTTCTGCGATGTCGACTCCACAGCCTTTAAAAAAGAGCGCCTTCTGCATCGTTTTCGGGAGTTGGCATACCTCAATAAAGGCATTTCCATCCGGATCAAAGATGAGCGAGACGGTTTTGAACAGATCTTCCATTTTGAAGGCGGTATCTGCGACTACGTCACCGGCTATATCAATCACAATAAAACACCGCTTCATCCCGTGCTTTACTGCTCCGCGGTAAAGAATGATTTTGAAGTGGAATTTGCCATTCAATACAACGACGGCTATCAGGAACAGATCTTTTCCTATGCCAACAACATCCACACGCACGAAGGCGGCACGCATGAGACCGGGCTTAAATCCGCCCTGACCCGCATCGTCAACAATTACGCCCGTCAAAACAACATCCTCAAGGAAAAGGACAAAAACCTCAGCGGCGAAGATGTGCGCGAAGGCATTGCCGCTGTGATCTCCGTAAAGGTGCTTGAACCTCAATTCGAAGGGCAAACCAAGACAAAACTGGGCAATCGTGATATTGCCGCCGCGGTGGAAAGCATCGTCGCGGATTATCTGACCACATTCTTCGAGGAAAATCCCGCCATCGCCAAAAAGATCATCGGCAAAGCCACCGAAGCTTTCCGGGCGAGAGAAGCGGCGCGCAAAGCAAAAGAAGCCACGCGCAAAAGCAATGCGCTGGAAAAAACGACGCTTCCCGGCAAACTGACGGACTGCGCAAGTAAAGATCCCAGCGTTTCCGAGCTGTTCATCGTCGAAGGGGACTCCGCCGGCGGCTCTGCCAAGCAGGGCAGAAATCCCGAATATCAGGCCATTTTGCCGCTGCGCGGCAAGATTCTCAATGTACAAAAGGCCCGCATCGACCGAATCATGGGCAATGCCGAAATTCAGGCCATGCTGACGGCAATGGGCACCGGCCACGGCAGTGAATTCGATCTCAGCAAAGCCCGCTATCATAAGCTCATTATTATGACCGATGCCGACGTCGACGGCGCTCATATCCGCACCCTGTTATTGACCTTCCTCTTCCATTACATGCCGGGCCTCATCGAAGCCGGCTACGTCTATATCGCCCAGCCGCCCCTCTATAAAGTGACTCAGGGCAAAAACTTTCATTTCGTTTTCAACGATCAGGCTTTGGAAGAAGAACGGAAAACATGGAAAAAAGGATCGAATATCACCGTCCAGCGCTTTAAAGGTCTCGGCGAAATGAGCGAGAAAGAGCTCTGGGAAACGACCATGGATCCCGCCACCAGAACGATGCAGCGCGTTCATCTTGAAGAAGAGAATCTTCTGCTCGCCGATGAAACCTTCAACATCCTCATGGGCGAAAAGGTGGAACCCCGCCGCGAGTTCATCACCGCTAACGCCCGTTACGTACAAAATCTCGATATTTAAGGGAGGAAACAGCAAACATGACTATTGATATGAACAATATGGATCGCGTTTCTTCCGTTGAAATCGAGGAAGAAATGAAAAAAGCTTACATCGATTATTCCATGAGCGTCATCATCGGGCGCGCGCTTCCCGACGCCAGAGACGGCTTGAAACCCGTCCACCGCCGCATTCTCTATTCCATGTTTGAAAGCGGCATCACACCGGACAAATCCTATAAAAAATGCGCCCGCGTCGTCGGGGACGTTTTGGGGAAATATCATCCTCACGGCGATTCCTCCGTTTATGATGCTCTCGTTCGCCTGGCTCAGGATTTCTCCGTCCGCTACCCGTTTATCGACGGCCACGGCAACTTCGGTTCCGTTGACGGCGATTCCGCCGCCGCCATGCGTTATACCGAATGCCGTCTCGACAAGATCTCACTTTCGATGATGACGGATATCAACAAAGATACCGTCGACTTTATGCCCAACTACGATGAAAGCGAAACCGAACCGGCTGTTTTGCCTTCCCGTATTCCCGCGTTGCTTGTGAACGGATCTTCCGGCATTGCCGTCGGCATGGCCACCAATATCCCCCCTCATAACCTCGGTGAAGTCATTGACGGCACCATCGCCCTGATGGAAAATCCCGATTTGGATGTCGCCGGCCTGATGCACTACATCAAAGGACCCGACTTCCCCACTTACGGCAGTATCATGGGCAGAAACGGCATTATTGACGCCTATGCCACCGGCCGCGGCAACATCAAAATGCGGGGCAAAGTACAGATCGATTCGACAGCCAGCGGCAAACCACGCATCACCATCACCGAATTGCCTTACCAGGTCAACAAAAAGGTGCTCATTGAAACCATTGCCACGCTGCATCGCGATAAAAAAATCGACGGCATCACCGCCGTCAACGATCTTTCCGACCGCAACGGCATGCGCGTCGTCATCGAAATGCGCAAGGACGTCGTTCCTCAGATCATCTTAAATCAACTCTATAAGCATACGCAGCTTCAAGACAGTTTCGGCGTCATCATGCTGGCTCTCGTCAACGGGGAACCGAAGACGCTCACACTGAAAGAAGCGCTTCAAGTCTATATCGATCATCAGATCGATGTGGAAACGAGACGCTGCCGCTTTGATCTTGCCAAAGCGAAAGAACGCAAAGAGATCGTCGAGGGCTTGAAGATCGCCCTCGATAACATCGACGAGGTCATCCGCATCATTCGCGCCAGCCGTGACCGTCAAGCCGCCGAACAGGCTCTTATCGAAGCCTTCGGCTTTACGGAACTTCAGGCCAATCATATTTTGGAAATGCAGCTCCGCCGCCTCACCGGTCTTGAAAAAGAACGCATCGAAGAAGAGCTGATCGCTCTCATCGCTCTCATCGAAGACCTCGAGGATATCCTCAGCCGCAGGGAGCGGATCATCGCCATCATCAAGGAAAATCTTTTGGAAATCAAGAAAAAGTTCAATGATGACCGTCGTACCACCATTGAAGGAGCCGTTGACGAACTTGAAGCCGAAGATTTCATCGCCGAAGAAGACACCGTCATCACCATCACCAACAGCGGCTACATCAAACGCCTGAATCCCAACGTTTACCGCAGCCAGCGCCGGGGAGGCAAAGGTGTTGTCGGCATGGCGACCAAGGAAGAGGATTATCTGGAAAGTCTGTTCATCGCTTCTACCCATGATTATCTCATGGTCTTCACCGAAAAAGGCCGGGTCTATCGGCTCAAAGTTTACGCCATTAAAGAATCGAGCCGAACCTCAAAGGGCACGGCCATCATCAATCTTATCAATCTCAGCGGGGACGATAAAGTCAAAACCCTCTTCCCGGTAAAATCCTACGACGAAGATCAATATCTGCTGATGGTCACCACCAACGGTCTCGTCAAAAAGACGCCTTTAAAGGAATACGATTCCAACCGCCAAAACGGCATCATGGGCATTGATCTCAAAGACGGCGACAGCCTTTTGGGTGTGCGCTTGATCGAACCCGGCGATGAAATCATGCTTTCAACGAAACGGGGCTACTCCATCCGCTTTAACGAAGAAGAAGTCCGCAAAGTCAGCCGCATCAGCAAAGGTGTGCGCGGCATTCGTCTCGGCCCCGACGATATTCTCGTCAGCATGGATATCATCAAACCCGGTGTTGACGATAATAATTATGTCCTCTGCGTCAGCGAGCGAGGTTTCGGCAAACGAACCAAATTATCGGAATACAGCAAGGTACATCGTGACGGCAAAGGCATCTACACATTAAAAGTTACGGCAAAAACCGGACTTGTCGCCGGTATCCGCGTCGTCTCCAAAGATGAAGAAGTCATGTTCATCAGTAAGGATGGCGTTGTCATCCGCACCATGGTCTCGGAAATCCCGGTGATCGGCCGCAATACTCAAGGTGTTACCATCATGAAAGTCGGTCCCGATGATCAGGTAAAATCCATGGCCATCGTTGTCAACGAGAACGAGGAAACCGCGACACTGCAGGAAAGCAAGGATTAAGTATGCTAAAAAGGAACCTTCAAAAACTGGATATTCGCCGTGATATTCTCTTCTATATCTTCTGCGGAGTTCTGTTGTTCGCCTGCGCGATCTATATCAAGGAATTGTATCACGGCTTCCTTTCCGTGCTGGACATCATCAAACCCGTCCTCATCGGTTTGATTTTTGCCTTCATCGTCAATGTTCTGATGCGCTTTTTGGAAGAGAAGATTTTAAATAAGATCGCCGAAAAAAATAAGGTTTTCAAAAAACTTAAACGGCCCATCGCGATGATCCTCTCATTTCTGATCATTGGCGCCTTCTTTTCTTTGTTTATCATCGTCGTTTTACCTCAGTTTATCGTCAGCCTCTCCGCCCTGGCCAAAGGGCTGCCGACCTATGCCGATCAGTTTACCGAATGGCTCAACGGCATCCTCGTCTTTTACTCTTTGGACAGTTTGGCTTTCAATGATTTGGCCACCTATACCTCTGAAGCGATGAACTCCGTCTCGACAATGCTGCAAAATACGGTCAGCAATATATGGGGATTTTTTACCGGTCTTGCCAACGGCGTGCTCAACACGATCTTCGGTCTGATCTTCGCCATTTATATGCTGGCAGGCAAAGAGAAGCTCACGCGTTCCGTAAGCAACTTCAGCCGCTGTTTCTTTTCGGAGACCTTTCATCAGCGGGCATCCTATGTTGTTCGGGTCACCGATGAAATCTGCAGCCGTTTCATTGAAGGTCAATGTCTCGACGCCCTTTGCCTCGGAATCCTCTCCTTTATCGTGTTGACGATCATGGGTATGCCTTACGCATTGGTCATCGCCGTCACGCTGGCAATTACCAACCTGATCCCGGTCATCGGGCCCTGGCTCGGCGCCATCCCCTGTGCCGTGATCACCTTCGTGATCAGCCCCATTAAAGCGCTGATCCTGATCATTACCATTGTTATCCTCCAGGAAGTCGAAAACAAATTGATCTATCCGCGTATCGTCGGCAACCGCGTCGGCATTGACGGTATCTGGGTTTTATTCGGCGTTGTTTGCGGCGGCGGTCTGGGCGGACTCCCCGGGATCATTTTCGGTGTTCCCGTCGTTGCCGTTACGGCGCGTCTGATCGGAGATCGAATGGAGAAAAAGGGCATCCACACCGAAAACTAATTTTTTAAAAGAACTTTTTCTCTTCTTTTTGCATTTTATCATTATTATCACAAAAATAATGATACTTTTAACAGGATTTTTTTATTGCCAAATCGAAAAAAAAAGTATATGATAAAAAAAACAAAAAAGATCGATGCGTATTTTTCGCGCGATCTTCAGGAGGCAGCTTCCTATGAAATTACAGGAATATTTCTTATTACCGGGTCCCACCGACGTCCCATCCAATGTCCTCAGATCAATGGCTCAACCCATGATCAACCATCGCGGACCTGAATTTGAAGAAATGCTCCGAACCGTAACGGCACAGGCAAAAAAAGTCTTCAAGACCGAAGCCGAAGTATTTACATTGACCTGTTCCGGCAGCGGCGGTCTGGAAGCGGCGGTCGTCAACTTTATTGAACCCGGTGACAAAGTCATCGTCGCCTCCATCGGCAATTTCGGAGAACGTTTCCGCCAGATCGCCGAAATGTACGATGCCGATGTCGATTTTATCGATTTCGGCTGGGGCAACTGCATCGATCCGTCCGTCATCGCCGAAAAGCTTAAGGAAGACAGCGAGCATAAAATCAAAGCCATTTTATGCCAGCATAATGAAACCTCCACGGCCATTGTCAATCCCATTAAGGATATCTCCGCGGCTCGCGGCGATCATCCCGCTTTGCTCATCGTCGATACCGTTTCCGGCCTCGGCGCCGCCGAATTTGATATGGACGGTTGGAAAGTCGATGTCGCCGTCGCCGGTTCGCAAAAAGCATTTATGGCTCCTCCCGGATTGGCTTTTATCGCCGCCAACAAACGCGCAATGGAGATCGCCGAAAGCAATCATAATCGCAAATTCTACTTTGACCTCAAAAAAGCCAGAGATATGCTGGTCAGCAAAGGTCAGACGCCCTTTACCCCGGCCATTTCAACGGTCTACGCCGTGGCCGAAGCGTTAAAATATTTTGAAGAAGTCGGCGTTGACGCCGTTGTCCGCGAGCATTGCGAACGCCGGGACCTCGTGCGCGCCGGGCTTAAAGCAATGGGGCTGACCCTTATTGCCGATGACGATATTGCTTCCCCTGCGGTGACAGCCGTTCAATGCCCGAAAAATATCAATCCCGACGAACTCAGAAAGCTCTTAAGAGAAAAGTACAACGTCATCATCGCAGGCGGTCAGGGCAAATTTGCCTCCACCACGTTCAGAGTGGGACACCTCGGCGCCGTGCGGACGCTGGATCTTTTCGCTGCCCTCATCGGATTGGAAATGGCACTGATTGAACTCGGCGCCGATATCCCCAAAGGAAAAGCCGTCATTGCCATGGAAGAAATGCTGATGAAAAAATAAAAATCGTTATTATCCACCCCGCAGTCTTTAAGTGTGCATGGAGGCTCGGGCAAATCGACAGAGAAGAAAGACAATATTGTGTGCGCATTGTCTTTCTTCTCTTTTTTTATAAAAAACCGGCAGACAAAGTGTCTGCCGGTTTTCTTGATTTTCAGGGAGCATCAGCTTCCCAAAAAATCCTTAATTTCTTTAAGCCGTGCTTTTGCCACTGCCCGTCCCGCTTCATAAGTTCCTTTCATGCGTGCGCGGTCGTGCTCCACACGACCGGAAGGGAGATCGGCCAGA
>CACXDX010000056.1 GCA_902766525.1 uncultured Bacillota bacterium
GAAGGTTATCAGGCCGGCAGCTGGATCTTATTGGATTACAGCGATCTGATCATCCATATTTTCCTGCCCGAAGATAAGGAATATTACAACCTTTCCCGCCTTTGGAAAGACGCGGTCTTTACCCATTACGATGAAGACGGCAATCCCCTCCCCAAAGAGGAAAAAGATTTCGACGAAGAAGAGGACACCGACGCATGAAGCTTTATCGATGCCTCGCCCCTTATTATGAACGATTCATGTCCCATATCGACTACGAAGGCGAAGCCGAGGCCGTCTACCGCTTACTCTTTCAGGAGCATAAGCTCAACGGCCGTATCCTTGATGTCGGTGCCGGCAGCGGCGGTCACCTGCTGCCCTTGGCCGGAATGAACATCAAGGTCTCGGGACTCGATTACAGCGAAGAGATGATTGCCTTACTCAAAAAGAAGCTGAGCGAAAAGCATCTCGCCAATAAGCTCTATACCATGGACATGCGGGAAATGAGCTTTGAGTATACCTTTGATGCCATCTATTGCCTCGGAGAGACCATTCATCATCTGGCCGATATCGGTGAAGCCAACGCGTTTTTCCGATGCGCATCCACAGCCCTGAAACCCGGCAGCATCCTGATCTTTTCCTGGCAGGAACCGGAATATTTCAGTGAACTTCTGAACTGCGGTGATTTTTACGAATGCCACGGCGACGATTATCTGCTCTGGAGCGCCGAGCGCCTTTCCGAGAGAGAAGATGCCATCGATCTTCACTATACCGCATTCATTGAGCAAAACATCGACAGCTACACGCGAATTCGGGAAACCCACCGCCTCGCCGTATTCCATCGGCACGACCTCGAACATGCTTTAAAGAAAACGGGATTTCATCATCGTGAGGATTTGGAAGATCTCTGCTTCAACGATTTACTTTTGAATGAGGATACGAGACATATTTCCGTTTTTGAAAAAACCCGATAAACACCGCGATATTTAAAACCGCCCCAAAGGAATTCCTTTGAGGCGGCTTGTTTTTTGTCTATTTTTTATTTGGCTGAATAGTTTGTACTTTTTATTTTTTGATCCACGGATTTACCGTGGCGTTGAGCTTTTCCAGAAGCTCCGGCACTCCTTCCGGGTAATCGTAGCCTTCGATGGGTCGGATATTGATGAGCAGCTTGCTGAAAAACAGATATTCCACCTCAAATTCCATGGAGGGCTCTTTCTCCGTCAGTTCGATGAACCAATCGATAGCTTCCGCAGGAAATGCGGCTTTGACACGGAACTTCCATTGTTTCAAATCTTTTTCGGTATGAGCCGCGTTTTGAATACCGATTTGAAGTCTTTCCAGATCTTCTTCACTTTCAATTTCGCCGGATTCTTCTGCGGGATCCGCGTATGAATACGCTTGCAAATCATACTTCGTTTTCGATGAGTGCGAAACATGATCCCTCCCCAGCTTTTGACAATACAACTTTAGCGCCAAAAGAGTACCGACATCCGTATCTAAATTATACATATGACTAAGAGGACTGTATCCATAATTAAAGTCTATAGTGGTGCGAAAAGACCCACAGGAAGCAATGGATACTTTTTTATGACAACGTAAACGATAGAAGAACAACATATCTTCCATTTCACGCCGAGGAGTAATCATCAAAAATGTTACAATCCCTGTCGTTATCAATGGCACATAGATAAAACACCATAATACCAGTTCAAACCAAGAACCCTCTAATTTCCCAAAACAATTTAGAAAAAGCATAAAAAGGAAAAAGCCGGGACCGAAAATGCTGTATTTTAACGAAGCTAAAATCCATTCTTTGATAAAGGGAGAGATTTTTCTCCTTTGCAGAAATTCCAAACATGAATCCGCAAATTTTACAATCGGCTCAAGAAGGAGCCAAAGAAGTAAATTTCCCCAGAAAATAATAATTTTGCTTATGATCTTATCAGGAGATCTGTTTTCTTTCACATAAAACGTTTGAATAAAATCTTCTTTTGATTCCCGATAAGAATTTATTATTTTTTTAAAGAAACCCATCATTATCCTCACCTATATTTTCGATAAGCATTACGGCGAGTATGGTGATATCCGGAATAAATAGATGATAACGCACTTTCTGATTGCCATCTTGAATTTGCTTTTGTTCGTCGCTGTTTGTTAATAAATTTCTTCCCTCTTGATTTCAGTCTATTCCTTAATTTATCTTTTTGCTTTGATGGTTTTTTTCGTTTGGCGCAATTCTTAATTTTATTAAAAACGCTACTCGCTCCTTTTTTAACCCATTTGTCTGATGCCTGACTTAATGACTTTGAGCCAGCACTCCCCGCAAAAGAAAAACAAACTGAGACTGCTGACTCATACGCAATTGTTTTAATATTACGTTCTCCTTTTATATAATTTGTCGCAGCAGAAGTCAATCCAGATACTGCCGCACCTGCAAAGGGCCCAAGTGCCGCAGTTGCTCCACCACCTACTCCGGCAACAACAATCGCTCCAATATTAAAACCATTTCCTTCAATCGCTTGGCTTGCAATTTCTGACGCTATACTAATTCCTGCGCCAATAGCAAATCCAACTGCAAAATTCCAAAATTCACCGCCGCTGTCGGCACGCATGATGGGGTTGTTGTCACAATAATTGTAGAGATTCTTATCGGTGATATCCCCGCCGGTTTCCGCCAGCAGTCCGAGATCATCGGCGTTGAGGAAGCGACCCACGGAGGGATCGTAATATCTCGCTTCCAGGTTATACCAATTCAGGTTGGTGTCGTAATAATAACCTTTGTATCTTATCGGGTTGATCTCAGAAATGTTGTTTTTATGGTAAAATTATGTCTTCCCTCTGTTA
>CACXDX010000057.1 GCA_902766525.1 uncultured Bacillota bacterium
AGGAAAAGGAACCGCCCGTACCGAATCAGCGCAGTGTCGATGAGATATTGGATGAAATGAAAAAAATGAGCGAATCCCGGGAGAACGCGCCGCGTCCTTTCTCTTCCGAGCGCGAACGGGAACCTGCCTGTCCTCAAGCCAAACCATGGGCCGAGAAGAAGCCTCGGTACCAAAAGCAGAATGATCGTGTTCGGAATCGGGCGAAAGATGCCGTTGAGGCGAAAACGGCGCGTGAGGACCAAACTGCGGTTTCCGCCGGGACGCAACTTACTTCGGATCCTGTTTTTTCCTTCTCCGACTTCAGTGAGGATCCTCTTGTCAACGGTATCATCGCCGCGGAAATTTTGGGAAAACCGAAATCGTTACAGTGAAATAGAAATAAAAGCAGACCATTTTAAGGCTTTTCTTTGAAGTGGTCTGTCTTTTTATATATTTTGTTGGCAAATGTCGATAAATATGATAAAATAAATGAATAAATTTGTAATTCAACGAGAAAGGACCGGCTATGGCAAAGATCTCTCTTTCGACAAAATCAGATAAGTTCGGCATGATCTTTTTTATCGCCGCCATCGTCTTGTTATTGGTTATCGCCGCGTTGCTTTATTTCGCTTCAGACGAGGAAAACGGGGCTTATTATTTTGAAGAAGACGCTCCGATGACACTGATTTCGGCTTCTCCCGCGGATCTGGGCGGAGTTTCTCAGGATGAGACCATCGTATTGGAATGGAATCATCCCGTTTCCGCCGCGGCCATCGATGATATTAAAATCTATCCTTCGGCCCGCGGAAATTGGCGTTTCATAGGGAATAAACTGATTTTTACGCCGCAAAAACTCGCGGCGGGAACTTATTACTCGGTGACGATCCCGAAAAATACGGTTATGAATGAGAACGGCGATCGCCTTGATGAAGCCGTATTTTTCGCTTTTGAGACCGAAGATCCGTCTCTCCGTTATCCCGTTTCCGAAACATTTGCTTTGGAAAAGCGGCTTTATGCTTTTTCGGAAATGGATCGCATATCCATTCCCCTTGCTTTTGCGGGCGATGTTGGGGATACCGTCAGTGTTGAGATCGATAAAGCCGAAAGTGTCGACGATTTTATCAGATCTTTCGGTCGACTCTTTTCCTATCCGTCCTGGGCGAAGCTGTCCATCGGCACTTTCTCGGCCTCGGAGAAGAATTTTAAAAAAGTATTTGAGGACGATCTTTCCGTGATCGAAGCAAACGGTTCCTCCCGCATCGATCTGGGATCACTTCCCGTCGGCCAGTATCTGATCAAAATATCTTACGCCGGAAAGAAGCAGGAAGCCGCTTTGACGGTCAGCAACGTTGATGCTTTCACCCTTTGCGAACAAGGTTCTCTCGCGGTATGGTGTCATGAAAACGGCGCGGTCAACGAGGATCTTACGATCAGCGTGGGAGAAAAAGAATATGATGTTGACGAGCGTGGATTCGTTTCCGTTCCCTATGCTTACGACGCGTACGCGGTCTACCATAATCCGGCTCTTCTTGCCGTTAAGGTGGCCGGCAAAACTGAACACGTCGCATTTCTCGATATGGATGACGTCAATCGGGATTATCGCGCCGAGCTCTTTTGCGATAAAGATTTTGTCATGCGCGGCGACAGTATCAATCTCTCCGGTTTTTTAACGACGAAATCCGGCTATTCCGTGAATGACCGGGCGAAGGTCGATCTTTGTTCTTCCGCCGGGGTCATTAAAAGTTTTGACGTCGATGTGAAGGACGGCGTTTTTTCGCTCACTGAAGAGGATATTGCTCTTTCCGATGGAATTTATCGCTTCGTCCTTGTTTATGAAGGTGAAAAAATCGCCTCCGTTTCTTTAACCGTCGATCAAGACGGAAACGATTTACATTTGCTGATTTCCGCTGATGATGAAGTGAGTGACGGCGACAGCATACGTTATACCGCCTCCCTTCTTGACGCGGACGGAAATCCCGTCGGCAGCGGCTTTATCACGAAAGACCGGGAAGATCCCGTTGCCGTTGATAAAAACGGTATGGCTGTCTTTACGGATACCGCGGTACTGGACGATTGTTTTGGATCCTGTCGGCAAACCGCTGTTTTCAGCGCTGAATCACCTCTCGGAACCGTTCCCGAAACGGAGTTCTCCGTCATTGTCAATGCTGATGAAGAAGAGGAAGAGAAAGCGGAAAAAGAGAAAAACACCGATTCCCCCGTAAATGCCGCTCCCGATTACGATCAATCGAAAAGTCTTGCTTTAGCTTATGCTGACGGTAAGTTTATCGTCAATGAAGAGGATATTGCCGCCCGCCGTATTCTCTATGAAAACGGAAAATATCGGATGGTGTCCGCTGCGGAACGCGGCTCTTTTTCTACGGTTTCCGCCATTGCCGTCGACGGCGGTGATACCGTTGATATTTCCGCCGAATTTATCGGATCAAGCTGCCGTGTCATGACGGCTGATCTCTTTAAAGGCAGTATATCTCCTATGCTTTGTGATCGAGATTGTTATGATGAAGGTCTTTGTGACCGATACAACGGCGTTTCCGAGGAACATCGTGTCGTTTTTCATGAGCAGTCACTGATCGCGTCCTTCTCCACGATTAATCGCAGCGGAGACTATTTCCTGCGTCTTGCCGCCGAAACTTACGACGGCACAATTGTGACCCGTTATATACCCGTCAAGATCGTCGGTTGTACGCTGACGGCTCCCGAAAGCGTAAGCGTCGCCGCAGGCAAAAGCTGGACGCTGCCTTTCCGCGTCCGTTTTGAGGATGATGTGGAATATACCGTCACCCTGGGCGGTCAAAGTTATGAGGGCGAGGGGAGCGGACAGATCGATCCGGATATGAATGCTCTTTCGGCGGGGATCTATAACGGTTTAATTTCCGTCAGCTACGGCGGAGAAGTCATTGCAGAAAAAGCTATTCGCGTCGAAGTCTATGAAAAAAGGCCGATGTTTGCCGTCGCCGCCGAAGAAAAGGATCAGCATTCCTTTGCCGCCTATGCCGTTGCCGATGCCGATTTTGAAATATTTGAGTCCATTTTCAATACCGTTCTTCTCCCCGGCGATCAGATTCTGCAGCGAATGGGCAGCGTTCTCTTTTATAACCGTCTCGGTAAAGATCTCGGTTGGGACGCTTCTGTTTTGCGCAATGACATTTACGACTGTCAGGAAAGTGACGGCGGCTTCGCCCGTTTTGTCGGCGGTGAAAGCGATCTGCTTCTTTCCGTCCTCGTCGCCGAAAACGATGATCTGTTTTATGACAAAGAAAATCTGAAAACGTATATCCGTTCGCGTTTGCTCTCCGCGGGCAATGATACAACGGCTGTTCTTGCCTGCTGGGGACTGTGCTGTTTTGATGTTGACTGCTCCGGGATCATGGCGGAAATCGCCGAAAAAGAGCATCTGGATGATTATACGTTGATGTATCTGGCGGAGGCGTATGTTGCCGCCGGAGATATGAAAACCGCGAAGCGTCTGTATGATCAATGTTACGATCGTTTTGTTACGGATGCGGTTTTAAAGGGCGACCCTGTCGCCGATCAAACGGTCATCACCGAACTTTGCGTCCTCCTCGATCTCTGCGGCAAAATCGAAGCAGGTGATGAGGAGGTGCTGATCTCTTCGCTGCTGAAGGCGGATATAAAAAATCAGACCTCACGCTACATTCTTCTTTCCCGGCTTCTCAATGAGGTGGACAGCGACGATGTTCATGCCGTTGTCGGCGATTATCTTGCGGATGGGGAAAAAGTGCTGTATCTGAACGAATATGAACCTCCGGTAATCGGGGAATTGAGTGTTGATTTTACAGATGTAAATGATCCTCTGCGTGTCGGTGACTATGCTGATGTCGCGTTATCATGGAACGCAGACAACGACAGCAACAGCATTTATCTCATCTACGCTAAAGATCAGAACGGGGCGCGCGTCGCCGATGTCCGCGGTTTCCGCTCGGTGCGGGGATATCATGAATATGTGACCAATGAAATCGGCGCCGAACTTGTTTTTCGGGCCGACGCGGCGGGGAACGACGTTATGCCTCGTGTCTATATCTATGATCTGACTCGCGGTGAAGTGATCGGCAGCGTCAACGCAAAAGGCTTGAAGGTGATAAAATGACGGGAAAAAGAAAAATATATCTGTTCCTTGCCGTCGCCGCCATGTGTTGGCTGGCCGTTGCCGGCTGGGCGTTTCACAGCGGTCGTCTCGGTTCTTCCGTTGATCCCAAATACGGGGATGTTTTTAACGCGACGGATCTGTTTTCTGACGGCGTTTATTCCTATCAGGGAGATTCAGACAATATTGACAAAGACACTTTCGGTGTTATTTTACCTTCTCCCAAACAAAACAGTGCCGTAACCGCGCGTGCCCTGGCCGATTTGGCTGATCTCTGGTCAGATAAATTGATTCTTATCGTCTCCTTTGAAGAAGATCTTCCTGAAACCGTGGCTACGTCGTGGCATGATTGGCAGACGCCGTTCGGCATCATTCAGATCGACGGCAACAGTATCGTGCATTTGCGGGAAGAAGGAGCCCTCATCGATAATGAGGCCTTAACGAGGGCAGAGGATCTCAATGCTTTTATACCGTACTTTTCACGTTATTTTCCCGGTTCCCGGCTTGTCCCTCTTCTTTTTGACCGGAGTGCCGGTACCGATCAGGTTGTCTCTTATTTGAACGGTTTAGCCCTTCGTCGCGATTATTACAGAGTTGTGATGATCATGCCTGATACCGATACGGAATTGTATAGTAAAAATCCAGGTGAACTGGCTGCCTCTTTCGATCAATTACCCGTTTGGGATCTATCCGGTGCCGTGCCGCCCGTTTTCTGCACGGAAGTCAAAGCCATGAAAGCCATTTTACGGTTTGACGGACCGAATATTGAAAATGTCATTATCGACGAAAGTGTTTCGGCTCCCGGTTTCAATGATATTGCAGTCTTTTTCGGAGGTAAATAATCGGTGAAGAAATCCTTCAGAGAATTTTTAAAAGAACGAAAATTGATCCTGCACTGCGGCGCCACGGGAACGGAATTGATGAAGATCGGCGGTGAAACGCCGGGCGCGGTCAATACGATCACCCGTCCCCAAGATGTTTTGCGCATTCAGCGTGATTATGTTGAAGCCGGAGCGAAAATAGTTCTTACCAATACATTTGCCATGAATCCGCTTTACTCCGATGTGCGCTGCAAAGGATATGATTGGGCATTATTGAATCGGCGCGGTGTTGAACTCGCTGAAGAAGCGGCGGGCGGAGAAGCCTATGTTTTCGGCAATGTCGGTCCGGTCGGAGAAATGCTGGAGCCTTTGGGTACATTGAAGAAAACGGATGCCTATGAAGCTTACGGAGCCCAGATCAAAATCCTTGCCGATGGCGGTGCGGACGGTATTTCCATTCAAACTTTTTTTGATCTCGAGGATATGATTCTCGCGGTCAAAGCTGTCCGGGATTATTGCGATCTGCCCATTATCGCCAATCTTGTCTTCAATCAAAACGGCGCGACGATGATGGGCAATACGCCTCAGCAGTGCTACGACGCGCTATATCCCATGGGGATTGATGTTTTCGGTCATAACTGCGGTGAGATCGATGCTTTTTCGCTCGGCGATCTTTTCTCTGATTTGGCAAAAAAAACGGAGATCCCTCTGGTTGCTTTGCCCAATGCCGGTATCCCCAAGACCGTTGAAGGAAAACCCGTTTATGAAATGACGAATGAAGAATTCAGAAGAGGGACAGAATACCTGATAGAAAAAGGTTTTACTGTTCTTGGCGGCTGCTGCGGTGTCAATGTTGGGCATATTCGCGCGATTGCCGATCTTTTTGTTCAGGAGTGATATCCTTCGATCATATAATCGGGAATGCTGCGGCCTGAATTTTCGATCAGGATCACATCATGCCCGATTTTTTTTATTTCCTGCCAGGGGATACTCCTATATTCCCGTCGCCGAAACAGATAGCTCCGTTCTGACAGGGGAACAATCAAACTTTGAATCCTGCCGCCGACGGGATCGATTTCAAAATCGTGCAGCTGTCCCATATCTCGGCCGTCGTCGATATCGATCATTTTTTTCGCTGCGATTTCCGAGAGACGGATCATGGGCGGTCAACTCCTTTTGATGTTGGATTATATGTCCGGAAAGAAGAAAAAAAGTACAAATCAAGTCTTGATTTTTTATCGATTATATAGTAATATTTATTTAAATTTTTGTATGAAAATGAACCTGAAATGAGGGATTTTTTTGGAAGAACGCATTTTCTGTGAAGAATTAAAAGCAAAGGTTGTCAGCGCAGACGATGCCGCAAAGCTGTTAAAAGATGGCATGACGGTTGCCGTCAGCGGGTTTACGCTGTCTTCATATCCCAAGGCCGTACCCGTCGCTTTGGCAAAACGGGTGCAAAACGGCGAGAAAATAAAATTGAGTCTTTATTCCGGCGCTTCCACCGGTGATGAGCTTGATGGTATTTGGGCGGATAACGGGATTCTCGATCATCGTATGCCCTACCAGACAAATCGTAAGGTGAGGGCTGCGACAAATCGGGGGGAACTGCATTTCAGCGATATTCATTTGGGTGTTTTTCCGCAAAACCTGATGTACGGATTTTATAAAAAACCGGATATCGCCATTGTGGAAGCGGTCGGTATTACCGAGGACGGGGGTATCATTCCCGCCAATTCCGTAGGTATTATGCCCCAGGCCATTACTTTGGCCGATCAGGTTATTGTAGAGATCAACGCCGAAAATTCCATGGACTATTACGGCCTCCATGATGTTTTGATGCTGCCCAATCCGCCTCATCGCGGCGTGATTCCGATCACTTCCGTCAGAGATCGTATCGGCAAGCCGTATATCGATTGCCCCAAAGAAAAAATCAAGGCCATTGTATTTACGAATCAGCCCGACGGTCACAGAAAGGCTATTCCCATTACGGATACGTATACGAAAATGGCCGATCACCTCATGGATTTCTTTGATTACGAGGTAAAGAAAGGACGCCTTCCCGAAAACCTTTTGCCCATTCAAAGCGGCGTCGGCACTGTTTCCAACGCTGTATTGGAGGGAATGCGCAATTCCGATTTTGAAAATCTGGAATTTTTTACCGAAGTGATCCAAGAGTCGGTTTTAAATCTGATTGACGACGGCAAGGTCGCTTACGCTTCCGGTACGTCCGTTTCTCCGACGCCGACGGGGATGATTCGTTTCCAGCAGAATGTGGAGCATTATAAAAAGTATATCGTTCTTCGTCCCCAGGAGATCAGCAATCATGTGGAACTCGTTCGCCGTCTCGGTGTCATTGCCATCAATACACCTTTGGAAGTGGATATTTACGGAAATGTCAATTCCACTCATCAGTTCGGTTCCGCTATCATGAACGGTATCGGCGGCAGCGGCGATTTTGCCCACAACGGCTATCACAGCATCTTTATGACACCTTCCACGGCGAAAGACGGGGCTATTTCCTCGGTCGTGCCCATGGTTTCTCACGTGGATCACAATGAGCATGATACGACGGTATTTGTTACGGAATACGGTTATGCGGATCTGAGGGGTCTTTCTCCGAGGGAACGCGCCGCAGCCATCATCGAACATTGTGCCCATCCGGATTATAAGGAGATGTTGAAAGATTATTTCAACCGGGCCTGTAAAGTTTCTAAACTGCAGACGCCGCATTTGCTGAATGAGGCTCTTTCCTGGCATCAGCGTTTTCTGGACGAAGGCTCAATGAAATGATCCGTTCTTTTTTCGAAATTTGCAAAAAAAGTAGATTTTTTGTTTGTATTATGTTATAATTCTATATTGAAAAAAATAGGAGGTCTAAAATATGAGTACCTTTGAATCCTTTGGCAGAAAAGCGGGTCATGCCGCCAATCGAATCATAAAAAAGAGTTCCGATCTGCTTGAAAGCGGAAAAGTAAAGTTATCCGTTACCAGAGAACAGCATTTGATCGACGAGGCTTTTTACAAAATCGGTGAAAAAATATTCAAAGCCTATGAGTTTGAGGAAGATGTTCCCGCGGAAATCGCGGCTGAAGTTGCGGAGATCAAAGAACGAAAAGAACTGATTTCCCGTCTCAGCACGAAAGTAACGGAGGAAGAAGAGGAAGATGCGGAAAACTTCGGTGAAGAAGTGATTATCGACATTACCGAAGATGAAGATAAAGAATAAAAAATTAGGATATTCAATGATCCCGATTTTCATGCGGGATCATTTTTTTTGATTATGTCAAAATATTTAACTTGAATCTTTAAAAATAAGAAATTATAATAGGATGAAATTAAGTTATACTTTTTTCTTATAGGAAAGGGGAAGTCGCAATGTCAGAAAAAAAGATCAAATATGCTTCTGGATTTCGTGATCAATTGACCGTCAGGGGGATTATCATCGGTTGTATCGGGGCAATGATCATTACGATGTCTTCAATGTATATTGCTTTAAAAGCGAGTTCTCTGCCGTGGCCCATTATCTTTGTGGCTCTGGTCTCGATGTTTTCTTTAAAGCTCTGCCGAAACACCAATATCAATGAGATCAATGTGACTCATACCATTATGAGTGCCGGTTCCATGGTTGCGGGCGGTATGGCTTTTACGATTCCGGGTATATGGATGCTCGGCCTCCAAACCGATGACTCGTTGAAGATTTCTCTTATCGTGGTAGCGTTTTCCGGCGTGATCCTCGGTATTATATTTACGGCATTGCTCAGAAAATATTTTATAGAAACGGAAAATCTGCCTTATCCTATGGGTCAGGCCGCAGCCGATACACTGATCGTCGGCGACCAAGGCGGCAAGAAAGCCGGGATCCTCTTTGGAGCCATGGCTTTTTCCGCCCTCTGGGCAGCTGTGCGTGATTGGTTCCATAAGATTCCCGCATTGGTTACCGGAGGTATCACCATTCCCGGAGGCGTTTTCGGTATCTATATGTCGCCGATGATGATGTCCATCGGTTACATTCTCGGGCCGATGTTGCTTATCGTTTGGTTTCTCGGTGGTCTGATCGGTAATTTCGGTATCGTCATGGGCGGCAGTGCCGCCGGTATCTGGGATGTTGATACCGCAGTCGGCATCAAAAACAGTCTCGGTATCGGCGTCATGGTCGGTACGGGCTTTGGTATTATTTTAAAAGGGATTTTGCCGAAGGCAAAGACGATTTTTGCTTCGATGTTCTCCAAATCCAGGCGCGGTGACTCCATTGTCGGTTTACGTTGGGCGCCCTTCGTTATGGTGCTGCTGGCTTTCGTCTTTACCTTTGTTTTGGATATGGGTGTCGTTTCAGCCATCATCACGATCCTCGGTGTTTGGCTGACGACGGCGATGTCCGCTCAGATCCTCGGCCAGACCGGGATCAATCCTATGGAAATTTTCGGCGTTATCGTACTTTTGGCCTGTCGTGCCGTTTCTTCCATCGGTGAGCTTGAAGCGTTTTTCGTCGCCGCGATCATTGCCGTGGCCTGCGGTCTTGTCGGTGACGTTATGAATGACTTCAAAGTCGGTCATATCGTTCATTCCGATCCCAAAGCTCAGTGGATCGGGGAAGCGATCGGCGGAATGATCGGCGCGGTCGTTTCCGTCTTTGTTCTCTTCATTCTGCTGGATGCTTACGGCGCGGAAGCCTTCGGTGATCCCAACGTCTTCCCCGCGGCCCAGGCCGGTGTCGTTGCCGGTATGGTGCAGGGGATCGCTTCCATGCCCGCTTTTATTATCGGTCTTCTGATCGGCGGCATCCTCTATTGTCTGAATGTTCCCGTTATGACCCTCGGTCTCGGGATTTATTTGCCCTTTTATTTATCTTTGACGGCTTTCGTCGGCGCCATGATCAAGGTTTTGACCGACTTGATCAAAAAAGCGCTGCGTAAAGGTAAAGATGTGGAAGAAAAGAGAGAAAAGACCGGCGGCAACGGTTTGATTATTGCTTCGGGGCTGCTCGGCGGTGAAGCCATTGCCGGCGTTATCATCGCTTTGATCATGGTATGTCTCGGTTTGGGAGCAATGTAAAATGAAGAATATTTCTATTACTGAAATCGACGGATTCTATATCGGCAATGCCGAAGACATTCAGGGCGGCACCGGCTGTACGGCGATTTACTGCCCCGACGGCGCTTTTGCCGGTGTTGATGTCAGAGGCGGCGGGCCTGCGACGCGTGAAACGGATCTGTTAAACCCCGTGAATATGGTGGAAAAGGTCCACTGTGTGATGCTTGGCGGCGGGTCGGCTTACGGTCTTGCCGCAGCTGACGGCGCCATGGCTTATCTTGAGGAACATAACGTCGGTTTTGATGTCGGTGTCGGCATCGTACCGATCATTCCGTCGGCTTGTCTCTTTGATTTGAATGTCGCTGATTCGAAATGTCGGCCGGACCGAGAAATGGGTTATAAGGCTTTGATCAATGCCGAAAAGAACGAACCGTGTGAAGGTATTGTCGGCGCCGGTACCGGTGCGACCGTCGGTAAACTTATGGGTATTGAAAGGGCAATGAAGTCCGGTCTCGGCATCCGGGCGGAACAGGCCGGTGATCTTAAAGTCGGCGCTGTTGTCGCCGTGAACGCCCTCGGTGATGTGATCGATGAGGAGAGCGGTCTGCCTCTCGCGGGCTTGCTGAATCCCGAAAAAACCGCGGTGACGTCCACATTGACGGAATTAAAAAATATCGCCGATGACGGCTTCAGCGTTTTTCGCGGCAACACGACCATCGGCTGTATCATTACGAACGCAGCTCTGACAAAAGCACAATCAAAGAAAGTGGCCATGATGGCTCATAACGGTTATGCCCGAGCGATTTGTCCGGTACATACCTCCGCCGATGGCGATACGATTTTTGCCATGGCGAAGGGGACGGTTTCGGCTCATATCGATGTGGTCGGCGCTATGGCCGCGGAAGTGATGGCTAAAGCTGTCCGCCGCGCTGTTCGTGTTCATTCCGCCTACGGTTATCTCGGGAGTCTCGATTTATGAGTAAACTTTCAGATGCGGTTGATCCGCTTCTTCACTGGTATCAAA
This sequence comes from uncultured Bacillota bacterium, assembly GCA_902766525.1. Lineage (GTDB taxonomy): Bacteria > Bacillota > Dehalobacteriia > UBA7702 > UBA7702 > UBA7702. The sequence goes on from CACXDX010000057.1 coordinate 10,982, forward strand.
AAGAGCGTCGGATCCTGCCCTGGCGGGAAGATCCGACGCCTTATCATGTCTGGCTTTCCGAAAT
>CACXDX010000058.1 GCA_902766525.1 uncultured Bacillota bacterium
AGGGAAACGATGCGGCCGCCTTCGACGTATTTGCGCAGCACCATGGCGAAAAGCGGCGGTTTGGCGGGGTTTTCATATCTCGCCTCGCTCAGCTGCAGACGGGCATTTTGAGGATGGGCCGAAAGCAGCAGCATGCAGTTGCCGCGGCGATGACTGTTGAGCTTTAAAGTGAGGGTGCGCTCATCGGGCTGGTGGACGCGGTTGATTTTAGCGTCAATCAGGTCTTCCTCGAGCTCCGTTAAGATGCGGTTTAAAAATAGTCCGTCGAAAGCCATATCGTTTCTCCTTTGCTTTTGTCTATTATATCACGTAAAGGCGAAAATGTCACCTTCAGGCATGGATCGGGACAAAGACGCATAGGCTGAATGACAGGAAAGGGGGACGTGTTATGTGGTATCAAAAAAGCGTCGCCGAGGTGGCGAAAGCACTGAAGACCGATGAGGAACGCGGCCTGACTTCGTGGGAGCATGAACACAGACTCAGGGAGATCGGGGAGAACCGCATAAAAGAAGAAAAAAAGCTGACGCCCGGAAAATTGTTCCTGGCCCAGTTTTGCGATTTTATGGTGATGGTGCTGATGGCCGCCGCCGCGGTTTCGGCCTTTTTGGGCGAGAGCGGCGACGCGATCATGATTTGCGCCATCATCGTCGTCAACAGCATCCTCGGTTTTGTTCAGGAATATAAGGCCGAAAAAGCGCTGACGGCGCTGAAAAAACTCAATGAGGATGAGGCTCGGCTGATCCTCGACGGCGAGCTGAAAGTGGTGAAAAGTACGGCGCTGATCCCCGGTGACGTGGTGCTCCTCGAAGCGGGGACGAAGGTGCCGGCGGATCTGAGGCTGACGCGCTGTACGCGGCTGAAGATCGACGAGTCGCTTTTGACCGGAGAATCGAAGCCGGTGACGAAAACGACGGAGGTCCTTTCGGAACAAAACCTCGCCGCGGCCAAAAGACGCAACATGGCCTACGGCGGCAGCGTCGTCAGCGAGGGCAGAGGCAGAGGCATCGTCGTGGCGACGGGCATGGGCAGCGAACTCGGCACCATCGCCGCCATGCTGGATGAGAAGAAAAAAGAGCAGACGCCGCTGCAGAAGCAGATGAAGCAGCTGGGCAAGGTCCTGATTCTGATCTGCGCTTTGCTCTGCGGCGTCGTCGCCTTCGCCGGTCTCCTCGGCGGCGGCGATCTCTATACGATGATCCTGACCGGTGTCAGTCTCGGCGTGGCTTCGATCCCCGAAGGGCTGCCCATCATCGTCACGGTCTGCCTCGCTCTGGGTGTGCGCCGCCTCGCCTCCCTGGGCGCGGTGGCCAAACGTTTGCCTTCAGTGGAAACGCTGGGATGCGTGAATTGCATCTGTGCCGACAAGACCGGCACGCTGACGAAAAACACCATGGAAGTCAGGGAATTTTATCTTCGCGATGGGTGGCACAGCCTTGAATCCCTGGCCGGAGAGAATGATCTCATCGCCGATGTCGCCATGATCATTAAAAACTGCAACAATGTGATGACGCAAAAGGGGCGTTTATACGGCGATCCCACCGAGACGGCGCTGCTGCGCGCCATGATGATGATCGATGCTCCCATGGCGGAGATCGAAAAGCAGGATGAGATCGCTTTTTCTTCGGAGCGCAAGCTCATGAGCGTTTTCGGCCTTTATGAGGGCAGGAAGCTGAGTCTCGTGAAGGGCGCTCCCGACCGTGTTTTGAAGCGTTCCCTCAAGCTGAAGGGGAAAGACGGTATCGAGAACATGAGCGAAGGGGAGCGCCGCCGTCTCGCGGCGGCGGCGGCCGCGGCGGCGAACAAGGGCTACCGCGTTCTCGCCCTGGCGATGAAGGAAAACGCCGATCCCCGAACCATGGAAGAAGAGCTGACCTTTATCGCCTTTGCCGCGATCAGTGATCCTTTGCGGGAGAACGCCAAGAGCGCCCTTTCAAAAGCTGCCTCGGCCGGGGTGCGCAGCATCATGATCACCGGGGATCAGCAGGGTACGGCCGTTGCCGTCGGTCGGGAGCTTGGTCTCTGCGCTGACGAAGACACTGTTTTGAGCGGCGGCGAGATGGCCGCGCTGAGCGATGGGGAGCTTCAGGAAAAGCTGGCGCGTACTTCGGTGATCGCCGCGGTCTCTCCCGCCGACAAACGCCGCGTCGTCTCGCTGCTGAAGGCGAAAGGCGCGATCTGCGCCATGACCGGCGACGGCGTCAACGATGCTCCCGCCCTGAAAGAGGCCGATATCGGTATTGCCATGGGTAAAAAAGGCACCGATGTGACCAAAGCCGCCGCCGATCTGATCCTCGCCGACGATGATTTTTCCGTGATCGTGGAGGCGATCAAAGAGGGACGCGTTATTTATGATAAGATACGCCGCTGTGTTCGCTATCTGCTTTCCACCAATTTAGGGGAGATCCTGGTGATGCTTTTTGCCGTGGTCTTTTCTTTTCCCCTGCCTCTGCTGCCTTTGCAGATCCTTTGGATCAATCTCGTCACCGACGGTCTGCCCGCTTTGGCTTTGGCCATGGAGGGCGGCGGGGAAGACCTGATGAGGGAAAAGCCGAGAAACGCCGCGGAGGGTTTTTTTTCGAGATCTTTTTCCTTTGCCATTCTGAAGAGGGGTTTTCTGATCGGTTTTTTATGTTTCGCCTCCTTTCTGCTCTGCTTTTACCTCTGCTCCGACCTTGCCGCTTCCCGCAGCGTGGCTTTTAACGCCCTCGTCGTCGCTCAGCTGCTCTATGTTTTCGAGTGCCGAAGCGGAGACAGGCGATTTTTCCGGCCGCGTTTTTTCTCCGATCCCTTTCTCCGGCTCGTTTTTCTGCTTTCTCTTCTCTTTCAGATCGGTGTGCTCTATCTGCCCCGGGCCAATGTTTTTTTCGGTACGGTGCCGCTTTCTCTCTCAAACCTCCTGTTATCGCTCTTTTTCGCCGTTATACCCACCTTGTTTTCGTTGATCTCCGAATCAATTTTGAAAAAAAACTAAAAATTTTTCCAAATTTATCATTGTTATCTTGAAACTTTTATGGTATAATCTTTGATGTATCCTTAGGAGAGGTTTGAACGTATCTTGGTTAGAAGTATGACCGGCTACGGCCGCACAACTGCAGAATCGGAGCAATGGCGGGTAACGACCGAGCTTAAAAGCGTTAACAATCGTTACCTCGACCTTACGATCAAGATGCCCAAAACCTTCAATCCCCTTGAGGATCGTCTGAAAAAAGAGATCTCCTCGGCGCTGAGCAGGGGTCATGTTGACCTTTACGTCAGTGTGGAAGAGATCGGGGAAAATAAGGCCGCCATCGCCTGCGATCTCGATCTGGCGAAGGAATACTGCCGCGCGCTGCGGCAGATCGCCGAAGCGACCGACGTTCCCTATCAGGTTGAATTAACGGATATTGCCTCCTACAACGGAGTTTTGACTGTTCAAAAGGAAGAACAGGATCTTGATGAACTTTGGCCGGTTATGGCCCGCGCTTTAAAGGACAGCCTTTCTCAGCTGGTGGAAATGCGCGTGACCGAAGGTGAAAAACTGGCCGCGGAAATTGAAGACCGCATCGCCGGCTTGTTGAAGATCAGAGAAAAAATCGCTGTCAGAAGCCCCCTCGTCGTGGAAGATTACAGGGAAAAACTGACGGCGCGGATCAGCGATATCCTCGCTGAAGTCGAAATCGATCGGGATAAGCTTTTGAACGAAACGGCCTTTTTCGCCGACAAAGCCGATATCAGCGAAGAACTTTCGCGCCTCACGAGCCATTTTGAACAATTTTCGGATTATCTCAGAAAAGATGAGCCCGTCGGCCGTAAGCTCGATTTTATCCTTCAGGAAATCAATCGCGAGGTCAACACCATCGGATCCAAAGCCAACGATAAAGAGATCAGCCGCCTGGTGATCGAAGCCAAGGGTGAGCTGGAAAAAATCAGAGAACAGGTTCAGAATTTCGAATAATTTTTTATTTTCATATTTTTTAATATCGTCTGTTTTCTGGCGTTCAACGTCAGTTCCCGGCTCAGCCGGAAATATATATATAAATGGAGGATGTTACTATGGCAGTTCCGAATTTAACCAAAGACGAAAGAGCCAAAGCATTGGCAAAAGCGCAGGAAATGCGCACTAAGAGAATGGAACTCAGAAAAGAATTGAAAGCCGGCAATGTTGCCCTGGCCGACATTTTCAAGAGAGACGACGAAGTCGTTACCAGAATGAAGGTTAAGTATTTGCTGGAATCTCTTCCCAATATCGGTAAAATTACCGCCGCTTCGATCATGAAAGAAGTGGGAATCAACGAATCCAGACGCGTTCAGGGTCTGGGCAAACGCCAGAAAGCCGCGCTTCTGGAAAAAATCGGCTGAGCACAACGCTTAGCTGCTGTTTTCGACCCCGGTAAATGAAACATTCGCCGGCACCACATGAGCAGTGTCTCTTCCTCCCGGAAGAAGATTCCCCCAAGGCGCGGTTATTAGACCCGGTGAAAACGTTTTGCGGAAGATCTTTTTTTGATTTCCTTTCCACAGAGGACAATTACGGAGGAAAATGAGCATGAGGACTCCAAAAGGACTCCTGTTTGTGATATCCGGTCCCTCCGGTGTGGGTAAGGGTACCATCTGCGCCAAACTTTTGGAGCGTGAGCCCAATCTCAGGCTTTCCCTTTCCGATACCACCCGCGACGCGCGGGAAGGAGAGATTGACGGTGTCAATTATTCCTTTATTACCAAGGAAAAGTTTCTTGCCAACGTCGAAAACGACGCCTATTTGGAATGGGCGAATGTTTATGATCATTTCTACGGCACGCCGAAATCGGCGGTGGAAATGAACATTCAATCAGGTATAGATACGCTCCTTGAGATCGATACTCAAGGAGCTTCTATTATAAAAGAGAAGTGTCCTCACGGGATCTTCATCTTTATTGCTCCCCCCAACTACAGCGCTTTGGAAACGCGCCTGAGAGGGCGGAGCACCGACAGCGAGGAGACGATCTTGAAGCGCCTCAGCCAGTTTGGGCAGGAGATCCGCAGGATGCCGATGTATGATTACGTTGTCGTCAACGATGATCTTGAATGCGCCGTCGACAGGGTGCGTTCGGTGATCATCGCGGAGCATCAGCGCTTCGCCAATTCCACGATATTCGCTGAATTATTTAAGGAGGATGATGTCTTATGATGGTTGAACCGGGCATGGATGTTTTGCTGGAAAAAGTGGACTCCAAATATACCTTGGTATCGGTAAGCGCCAAGAGGGCGCGGGAAATCATGAAGAAGGACGGCACCGATACGGAAAATCCCGTGTCCGTCGCTCTTCACCAGATCGCCGACGGCAAAGTCCTCTGGCAGCGGGAAGAAGATATTCCCCGGGAAGAAGCGGCTCAGCCGGAAGAGGATCCGGCGGAAGCGGCGCCCGCGGAGGAAATCCCCGCGGCGGAACCCCCCGCAGAGGACGAAGCATCGGAGGCTGAAAATGACTGAAAAGAAAACGATCGTCATCGGTATCAGCGGTGGCATCGCGGCCTATAAAGTGGCGGATCTCGTCAGCCGCCTGAAAAAGAGGGGCTATGATGTGGAAGTAGCCATGACCGAGGCGGCGCAGGAGCTTGTGGCGCCTCTTACTTTTGCCACCCTCAGCGGCCATCCCGTTCATCTCGACCTCTTTGCCGAACCCGCCGGCGAAGATGTGGAAGTGGAACATATCGCCATCGCCGAACGGGCCGATCTTTTGGTGATCGTTCCCGCCACCGCCAACATCATGGCCAAAGCCGCCTGCGGCATCGCCGATGATCTGCTTTCCACGCTGATCCTCGCCGCCGACAGCCCCGTGCTCTGGTTCCCGGCCATGAACACCCGCATGTGGGAGCATGATGCCACGCAGAAGAATGTGGCATGTCTCAGAGAGAGAGGATTTCGCGTGATCGATCCCGACGAGGGCGTGCTCGCCTGCGGCACCAGCGGCAAGGGCAGACTTCCCGCCATCGCCGAGATCGAAGAGATCATCGCGGAGACCGTGGAGCAAGAGACCAAGCGGGATCTGGAAGGCCGCGTTTTTTTGATCAGCGCCGGCCCCACCGTTGAGGATATTGACCCGGTGCGCTTCCTTTCCAACAGGAGCAGCGGCAAGATGGGCTACGCTCTGGCGGAAGCCGCTATGAAGCGCGGTGCCGAGGTGCATCTCGTCAGCGG
>CACXDX010000059.1 GCA_902766525.1 uncultured Bacillota bacterium
GCCTGCCCGCTCTCCGAGGTGCTGAACCTCCCAGCTGTTTTCCGTCAGCGGTATCCGCACAAGCTCCGTTTCCACATCCAGCGCGGGAATCTGCAGACTCATCCGCACAGCCTTATAATCCGGAACATTCCTCAGTTCCGGGAGAAGCCCCGGATGGGCTGGGGAAAAGCCGGTGGCAGGAAGTTCGAACCTCTCATACAGCGGGGGATAAAACGCCATGGTGTTTCGCTCTTCACGAGAACCGTCATCCCAGAACAAACTGACATTCATTCCGCCGCCGAAGGTCAAACCGGCTTCAGCGCTCAGACGGTATACTTTTGTGCCAAGTGTTATGGTCTCAGAAAGTACGGAGATCGTGATCGTGTATGCTCCGCCGACAGGATCCGGTATTTCCCGGTCGAAGGAGACCTTCATCGTGATCTTTTCATTATCCGTGGAGCCGTCCAGATTCAGGGGCCACAATTTTGATTCTGTAAGGATCTGTCCGTTTTTGGCGATGCTGATTTTTATGACCAGCGGCAGGTATTGGAACCCTTCGGGCGTACCCTTTGCTCCGTTATTCCGGCTGTTGGTAAATTGGATCTGCAGCTTATACGGGCTCTCTTCACTGATAGCGAACCGGATCTCGCAGATGCCGTCTTCAAAGAAGACTCTGAGCGTGTAATTATCCGGAGGAAGCGTATTCACGAAATCTGAATGAAGCTTAATGATCAGGCTGCCCTCAAGCACATCATAGTTTTCCGGTGCAACTTCCTTTGTTTCACCGCTGCTTTCTCTTCTGAGCTGGATCCTGTTCCTGAACCGGCTGTAAGTTTCTTCGTCGTTTTCGACGCGCTCGATGATGAAGATAACGTCCTGATCAGACCCTTTTTCGTGATCCTGATATTCTCCGGCAATGGCTGTGTAATTGTCTGTGATCAGTTCTTTATATGTATAGAAGAAGGTGATATTTTCCGTGAGTGTTGTTCCCGGAACGGGTACCGGGTCCCAGCTGCCTTCTTTTTTGTATCCTGCGTCAGACCTGGTGCCTGCAGCGGGGATATCCGTTTCTTTGAGCTTCAGGGATCCGTCTTCCGGATACCCCGTCAGCGTGACAGTTTTTTCTGTTTTTGTCCCGTCATCCCAGGCACCGTTCTTTACTTCGAAAGTCACCTTTATGGTGACGGGATCTTTGACGGTCAGTTTCCCGTTCTGATAGGAAATATTATAAAGATTCGTCACGTCATTGCCGGATCCGTCTTTTATTTCTGCCTCAGTGGGAGTGATTGTTCCGTTGTCTGTGGCTGCAGATGTGTCACTGGCGGTCAGCTTTACCGCGCTGAGTACATGCCCGGCTTGGGCGCCGATCAATTCAGCCTGGTCGATACGCTTGTCGATCTCTCCGCCTACCCTGACTGTCTGATCCTTTGCCCTGACCGTGACTGCAGTATTTTCTTCCAGTTTTATATCATGGATCCAGACACCGCCGCCCATTGGAACAGTGAAGCTGCATATCCCGGCGGAGCAATCCATCTTTGCGGCATCGTCCTTACCCTTACGCCAATATGCTTCCGTGATGTGCTTCCCTTTTTCATTGCTCTTCACTTTCACGGTATCTCCGGCGTTTGCCCAGTAATAGGTTTCTGTATTATTCTTTCGATTCTGAATATAAAAATTATTTTGTTCGGTGCGTAAATTCTTGCTAAAGCCTTCCTCGAAACCGGATTCACAATAACGTTGTATTGTTTCGGTATTTCCGCTTTCTGTTATAGCCCGGGCTTCGCCTGTCCCGGCAGATTCGATTATCACGGTATCCGTTGTTACTGAAGGGTCAGTCAGGAGGATATAGCGGATATTCTTTTCGAATGCAGCAGCCGGAGTCAATGTCCCGTTTTCATTTGTGAAAGCGACATGGTCATTTAGCGGTTGGATCGCCCAGGCTGCCAGGGTGAAGCTGCTGTCATCGGCATCTGTCAACAGGATCGGGGCTGTGCTTCCGGTTATTGTACCGAAAACAACGACATTCTTTTCCTGGTTATTGCCTGATTTGTCATAAATACCAATCTGACCGCCGGAAACCTTGATCTCTTTTGTTCCAACCGGCGGCTCGGCAGGAACCACCCCGACCTGGATGTTGACCTTCCCGCCTTCGCCGGACATCGCAATTCCAGCGGTATCCCCGAGAGAAGCCGCTGTGGTACCGCTTTCCGTGATACTGCCTTCGATGAAGGCGTCAACAGTTCCTCCGGCGGATTCAGTATACAAACCATAAGCCTTTTCAACGGATCCATTCGCTGTTACACTGATCCCGCCGCC
>CACXDX010000060.1 GCA_902766525.1 uncultured Bacillota bacterium
GATATCATCGGTTTATTGATTTATTCGATTTTGGCTTCTCTGTTTATGCCGCTGCTGCTTAGTTTTGCCTGAGGTGAAAAAAGAAGATGAGCAAATATCAATCTTCCGACGCTATTTTGCTGAGGGCTGTCGGATACGGAGAAGGGAATCGCATCTTTACCTGTTTCGGCAGGGAAAACGGTAAATTCTCCGCCGTTGCCCGCGGTGTGTTGAAGCCGAAAAGTAAATTGAAGGGTCATCTCCAACTCGGCAACAGATGTGACCTTCAGCTGGTGAACGGCCGGGGCTTGAAAACGATCGCCTCGGCTGTGGCCAAAGAGACTTACGCGGCCAATCGGGAAAAAGCGGAATGGTACTTCTATATGTCCTATTTTCTGGAACTCTTCAATGATTTTCTGCCGGAAGATGCCCCCGATGAAAATCTTTTTTTCCTTTTGGATGCGGTGCTGAAATCTCTCGGAGATACGGATCCTCCTTTGCTGGCCCGCTTTTTCGAATTGAAATTGCTTGCCGCCGCCGGTTACGCCGTCGATACGGAGCACTGCGCCGTCTGCGCTAAAAAACTTAACGGTGGTTTTTATGATACACGTCGTTCGGTGTTGACCTGCGAAAACTGCGGGAGCGGGATGGTGATTTCTCCCAAAGCGCACTTTGCGCTGAGATATTTGGAGCAAACCGATCCGAATCTCGTTTCCCGTCTTAAAGTGGATGATGAAACGAAATCCGTTCTGTTTACACTGAACAAAAACAGGATCGAACACAGTCTGGAAAAGAAAGTTCGTTCGCTGGAGATTTTAAGGAAAGCGGAACTGGATTAACTTGACATCTTCGCGGCGATTTGATACATTATATAGGAACATCATAAAGTAATTGCATTGAAAAGGATAAGTATCTTCCCCGACGGCAGAAATGCCCAAAAGCGAGCCGTGACGGTGAAAGACGGCACTGAAAGGAAGAGAAGGCACCTTGAAGCAGCGGTTTAATCGCCGTCGGCGGATCGCCGTTATCGGTCAAAAAGCGGACTTTTCTGTCAAAAAGGGTGGAACCGCGGTGTATACCGTCCCTTGATGATGGAAAAGTTTTAATTTTTTATTTGACATTTATGATGTCAGACCCATTTTTTATCAAAAAGAGGAGTGAAAAAATGAATTTTCAAGATCTCATTCTGACCCTCAATGATTTTTGGGGGAAACAGGGTTGTATCATTCAGCAGCCCTACGATATGGAGAAGGGCGCCGGGACAATGAATCCGGCCACCGCTTTAAGAGCTTTGGGCCCGGAACCGTGGAAAGTTGCCTATGTGGAACCATCCCGCCGACCCACCGACGGACGCTACGGTGAAAACCCCAACCGTCTTCAGCATTATTATCAGTATCAGGTTATCTTAAAGCCCTCTCCCGAGGATATTGTCGAGCTCTATATGGACAGTCTCAGAGCCATCGGCATCGATCCCGATGAACATGATATCCGTCTGGTGGAAGATAATTGGGAAAGCGCCAATCTCGGTGCCTGGGGCCTTGGCTGGGAAGTCTGGCTTGACGGCATGGAGGTCACGCAGTTTACCTATTTCCAGCAATTCGGCGGTATTGACTGCAAACCGGTTTCCGGTGAGATCACCTACGGGATCGAACGTCTGGCCATGTTTATTCAGAAGGTGGACAGCGTTTATGATATCGAATGGGTCGACGGCATCACTTACGGCGACGTTCATCATCAGGGTGAAGTCGAACACAGCTATTATAATTTTGAAGAAGCCGATATTGATATGCTCTTCAAACTTTACGACATGTATGAGAAAGAAGCCACTCGCATCCTTGAACGCGGTCTCGTTTTACCGGGGTATGATTATATTTTAAAATGCTCTCATACTTTTAATCTGCTCGACGCCCGCAATGCCATTTCCGTGGCGGAACGGCAGAATTATATTTCCCGTGTGCGGGCATTGGCCCGACAGGCTTCGGAAGCCTACTGTAAGCAAAGAGAAGAATTGGCTTACCCGCTGATCAAAGATGAGGTCAAACGCAAGGAAATGGGTTTACCCGCGTTGAAAGGAGGGGAATGAGATGGCGAGAGATCTTTTGTTCGAAATCGGTGTGGAAGAAATTCCCGCGCGTTTTATGGCCGGCAGCATCTCCGGTCTTGTTTCTGCGACAAAAAAATCTTTGAACGAAGCGCGGCTTGATTTTAAAGATGTCCGCGGCATGGGAACACCTCGCCGTTTGACGCTTTTCGTTGACGGTCTTGCCGAAGCCCAAAAAGATCTGAAAGAAGAGATCAAAGGCCCCGCCAAAAAAGCGGCTTTTGACGAAGACGGCAATCCGACCAAAGCGCTTCAGGGTTTTATGCGTTCCAAGGGTTTGAAAGAATCCGATATCGTGATCAGGGAAATGAAGGGCGGAGAATATGTCTTTGCCACGAAGGAAGAAAAAGGCAAAGCAGCCATGGAAATCCTTCCCGATATCCTCGTGAGAACGGTTTTGAGTTTGAAATTTCCCAAGCCGATGCGCTGGAGCGATCATGAACTGCGTTTTATCCGTCCCATTCATTGGATTGTCGCTCTGTTCGGTACGGAGATCGTGCCCGTGCGGATTGTTGACGTCAAAAGCGGCAATGTTTCCCGCAGTCATCGTTTTTACGGCAGCGGCGATGTGATCATCGAAAATCCGGCTACTTACGTCGATCAGCTGAGGGACAACTATGTGATGGTCGACCCCGAAGAACGTCGTGCCGTTATCAAGGAACAGATCGCGGCCATTGAAAAAGAAAACAACGTTGTTGTGGAAAAAGATGAGGAATTACTGGAAGAAGTCGTCTACCTTCTGGAATATCCCACGGCGTTGATGGGCTCCTTTGAGGAAAAATATCTGCGTATCCCCAAGGAAGCGGTGATCACGCCGATGAAAGAACACCAGCGTTATTTCCCGGTGATGGACGAAAAAGGGGAATTGCTGCCTCATTTCGTCACCGTTCGCAACGGGATATCCCGTCATATCGATATTGTTACGGCCGGGAATGAAAAAGTATTGCGGGCCCGTCTTGCCGACGCCGAATTCTTTTATAACGAGGATCTGAAGATCGATCTCGGTTCCAACGTGGAACGTTTGAAACCCATTGTTTTCCATATTACCATGGGAACCCTTTATGAAAAGGTCGAACGTATGGTTGAGCTCAGCGCCTATCTCGCGAAGAAACTCGGTGCCGACGAAGAAAAGGC
>CACXDX010000061.1 GCA_902766525.1 uncultured Bacillota bacterium
GAAACGAGTTCATCGATGCGGCTGTAGTCCATGGTGCTGAGAGAGAGCAGACCCAATTCATCGTAACCGCTGTTTTCAATCACCGAGGCCGCGTCGCAAATCAGCGTATCGACGCTCTTTTCCCGGCGGGGACGGTAGATCATACCGGCCTGGCAGAAACGGCAGCCGCGAACGCAGCCGCGAAACAGCTCGATAACGCCGCGATCGTGAACGATCTCCGTGTGGGGCACGAGGGGTTTTTGAGGGAAAGCGACCTTGTCCAAATCGGCGACGAGGCGCTTTTTGATCACGGCGGGGAAACCCTCTTCCTTGGGGATCACGGCGCCGTTTTCCCGCTCATAGAAGGCAGGCACGTAAAAGCCGCGTCTTTTGGCGACGGCTCTGAGGAAATCTTCGCGTTTTTCATCGCTTTGATCGGGCCGCATCGCCCGGTAAAGTTCGAGAAATTCGGGCAGCGCTTCTTCGCCTTCGCCGATGAGGAACACATCGAAGAAGGGCGCGAAAGGCTCGGGATTATAGACGCAGGGGCCGCCGCCGATCACGATGGGATGGCGGTGATCCCGCCGTTCCGCTCTGAGCGGGATCCCGGAGAGATCGAGTATATTCAAAACGTTGGTGACGCAGAGCTCATACTGCAGGCTCATGCCGAGGATATCGAAATCCCCGACGGCTCGGTTGGTCTCCAATGTAAACAGGGGCGTTTCTTCCTCCCGCAGGATCTTCTCAAGATCGGGAGCGGGCGCCATGACCCGTTCCAGCGCACAGAAAGGCAGCGCGTTGACGACCTCATAGAGGATGCGCAGACCGAGATGGCTCATACCCACCTCGTAAAGGTCGGGAAAGGCCATCACCATCTGAACTTCGGCATGGGCAAAATCTTTATCGGGAATATTCCATTCCCTGCCGACGTAGCGCCCGGGACGTTGGACCCGGTGCAAAAACCGCTCGGCGGGAATGCGGTGATTTTCTCTCATTGTTCTCAAAACCTCTTTTTTCCTGATCACGGCAAGCGCTCTCTTTTTTCCGCTTACCGCGTTTCCCCGTCGCCGAAATAGCGCACGGGATCTTTTTCCACCTCGTCTTCGCGAACCTCAAAATGGAGGATATCCGCGGCGGGGGTACCGATGACGCTGCCTTTCGTCACCTTATCACCGACGGCGACGCGAACTTCACCGAGACGGCCGTAAACCGTGGACCAGTGCTGAGAATGGGCCACCGTCACCCAAACGGTGCCGTCGTCGTGTTCGCTGAGATCGGAAACGGTGCCGTCGGCGGCGGCAAGTACCTCACTGTCGGCGGGGACCTTGATATCGATGCCGTTATGATAGGCGTCGTTGCCCTCGGCGTCGGCGACGATACCGAAATTTTCAACGACCACGCCGGAACTGACCGGCACCGAAAAATCGAGATCCTTTCCCGTCAGGGACTCACTGCCCCAGGTCCAGGCTTGTTTGGCCACGGAAACGAAACGGTCCCGTTCCTCGAGGAAGGCGCTTTTCAACGTTCCTCCGTGGTTGAACCAGCTCAGCGTCAAGACCAGCACCAGCGCGGCGCCGATGAAAAAAACGAGTTTACCGCCTCTTTTGCGGCGGTCAAAGCCGAAACGGCGGCGGTTATAATAATTTCCCATGTCATTCACTCCCTTTTTGTCCTCTGCTCTCATCCTACGGGACAAAGTGGCCGTTTATGACATGGGAAAGTAAAAATTCAGGCTTTTCGTCCCCGCAGGGCAACGGAAAAGACCAGGCCGACAGCGGCCATATTAATCAGCATACTCGTACCGCCGTAGCTGAAAAACGGCAGCGGCAAACCGGTAACGGGCATGATGCCCATGGCCATGCCGACGTTTTCGAAAACCTGGAAGAGCATCATCGTCACGATACCGACGACGATCAGAGTGCCGTAAAAATCTCTGGCAAAGAAAGCCTTGTTCATCAGACGCAGCAAAAAGACCATGAGCAGCACCAAAACCGCCGCCGTAATGAAGAAGCCGAATTCCTCGCCGAGCACCGAAAAGATGAAGTCGGTCTGATGTTCGGGCAGGAAGCGGCCCTGGATCTGGGTACCCTGCAGGTAGCCCTTGCCGAAGAGACCGCCGCTGCCGATGGCGATCTTGCTTTGAATGATGTGATAACCGCTGCCCAAAGCATCCATATCCGGATTGATGAAAATGGCGAGCCGCATCAACTGATAGCGCTGGAGCACGAGGAAAGAATAACCGTCGGGCAGCGCTTTATCGAAGCCGTCGGTGGAGATATAGAGCACCGTAAAGATGATGGCGATCAGCGAAACCACCACGGCGACGGTGGCTCCGAGCACTCTGCGGTTGGCGCCGGCGACGTAAAGCATGGCCATCATCACGACAAAAAAGACGAGGGATGTGCCGAGGTCGGGCTCGATGAAGATCAGGAACGCGGGAACGCCCATATAAACCATGCAGCGCAGGACAAAACGGGGATCCTTCAGCTGCTTCCTGTTCTTGTCGAGAAAGGCCGCGAAGAGCACGATCATCGCCACCTTCGCCGCTTCCGAGGGCTGGAAGCCCAATATCCAGCGGTTGGCGCCGTCACCGGTACCGAGCAGCTTGGTGATGACCAGCACGACGCAGACAGCGATATAGGCCATGTCCACCCAGTCCTTGTAGCGGCGATAGTCAAAAAGCATGACGAAAACAAAGGCGGCGAGACCGATCAGGATCATTTGGATATGCCGCCAGAAATAGAAATAGGGGTGATCGGGGTTGGCGTTGACCGAGGCGGTACTCATCAAAAAGACACTGACGAGCAGGATCAGGGCGAAAATGGCAAAGGAAACCACATCGAAGCTGTTGTAGATCCCTCTCCGGCGCCGGGTTTCCTGGCTCATCTGCAAACGCCGTTTTTGTTTGGCTCTTTTCAGTTGATCGGTGCTTTTGCGTACATCACTGCTCATATCAACAATAATTCCTTCCATCCCCGGGATGAGTGTCTTTGTCAGGCCGAAGCGTGACGGCCTTCGCTGTTCTGCAGCGGTAAACTGGCGACGATCGCGACCGATCCCCGATCCCGGGAAAAGGACACGTCCATCGCCGTCCGATCGATATCGAGATATCTGTCGACGACATCGATCAGATCATTTTTCAAAGCTTCCATCTGTTTTGCGTCGAGATCGACCCGATCCTGCACCAAAACGAGTTTCAGCCGTTCTCTGGCATCGTAGCGGCTTTTCCGACTGCGTTCCTCACGGTGAAAAATGTGCCGGAGCCATATCATCGAACCACCTCCTCAGCGGGCAAACACGGCTCTGAGCCGGTGCCAAAAGCCCCGCATGCCGCTGACACCGAAGGGGATGTCCGCGCCGTCGAGGCGGGCGGCGATCTCCCGAAAGCTCTTGCCGGCGGCACTGAGCTGATTTTTGGCGATGGGTTCGCCCCGGTTGGTGGAGATGACGATATCCTCATCATCGGCGACGACGCCGATGAGATCGATGGCGAGGATCTCAAGGATATCCTCGATGGTCATCATATCGCCCCGCCTGACCATATCGAAGCGCACACGGTTGACGATGACCTTGGGTTCGGGCAGTCCCGCCGCTTCCAGCAGGCCGACGACGCGGTCGGCGTCGCGAACGGCGCTGATCTCCGGCGTCGTCACGACCAGGGCGCGGTCGGCGCCGGCGACGGCATTTTTGAAGCCCTGTTCGATGCCGGCGGGACAGTCGATCAGAATATAATCGAAATCTTCTCTTAAAGTATCGGTCAGTTCTTTCATCTGGCTTTCACTGACAGCCGTTTTATCTCTGGTCTGAGCCGCGGGGATCAGTGAAAGCAGCTCCAGTTTCTTATCGCGGATCATTGCCTGCCGCGGTTTGCAGCGGTGTTCCGTCACGTCGACGAGATGATAGACGATGCGGTTTTCCAATCCCATCACCACGTCGAGATTTCTCAGCCCGATATCGGTATCGAGCAGCAGCGTGCGTTTGCCCATCATGGCCAAAGCCGTTCCGATATTGGCCGTCGTCGTCGTTTTGCCGACGCCGCCCTTTCCGGAAGTAATGACGATAACTTCTCCCATGAAAAGACCTCCTTTTATGTCTGTCCGAAGCTGTCAAATGGCGAGGGTCTCAATAACGACTTTATTATCATGGAGCGACGCGACTTCGGCGCCGCGGTGATCCGCCGGAGCATAACCCTCCGGCGGGCAGGTGATGTGATCGGCGATCCTGAGCTGTGTTGGAAAAAGGGATAAGGCCGCGACGCGCGCGCCGCGGTCGCCGTCTTTGCCGCCGTGGACCATGCCGCGGAGGCTGCCGAAAATGATCACATGGCCCGAAGCCCTGATCTCGGCGCCGGCGTTGACGTCTCCCATCACCACGACGTTGCCGTCGTACTCGATTTTCGCACCGCCCCGCAGGGGGCCTTCGATCAATAAGGTATCCTTTCGCAATGATTCATCCTTGTGCCAAACTTCCGCTGTCATCTTCATCGCCTCCATAAGGATTTTAATGACATTATAGCGGATAAGCTTTTACGGTACAACGGTTTTTTTCACTCTTCTTCCGACTCATCCTCGTCTTCTTCTTCATTTTCCGCGTCGCTGTCGGCGTTCCGTTCCGATTCCGAAGCGAAGAGGTCATCCATGAGAATGATATCGTAATCCACGTCATAGCCGAAATAGGCTCTGAAGGTATCTCTGCAAACGTAAGCGGCGGATTTCGCGCCGGCGCCGCCGTATTCGATGAGGCCGGCGAAGGCGACCTGAGGATCGTCGGCGGGAGCGAAACCGATGAAGACGCCGTGTTCGTCATGTTGCGGGTCGTCCCCGGGGAGACCGGTCTGGGCCGTCCCTGTTTTACCGGCGGGCAGCAGCGTTTCGGAAAGCGAACCGAAGAGGTTTCTGGCGGTACCGCCGCCGTCACTGACAACGCCTTCCATGGCCTCAGTGATCGTATCCCAGCTGTCTTCATCGAGTTCGATCGTATCGACGACTTCCGGTTCTCTCGTCTTCAAAACGTTGCCGTCATCGTCGATGATGGTCTGGCAGACATAGGGGCGCAGACGGACGCCGTGGTTGGCGATGGTCGCGGCACAGCTTGCCAGCTGCAGCACCGTATCGACGGTCGCGCCCTGGCCCATGGCCATATAGTAGGTATCGTAAACGTGCCATTGTTTTTCCCAGCCCGTATTGTTCTGGGATTTCCATTCCGGCGTCGGCAGCAGCCCCGCGATCTCCGAGGGCAGATCGACGCCGGTCTTTTTGCCGAAGCCGTATTGGAGACCGACTTCGATCAGAGCTTCTTCGCCGATGCGGGCCGCCATCTTCTGGAAATAGATGTTGCAGCTGCCGGCGACGGCGTGATAAAAATCGGTGGTGCCGTGCCAATGGCATTTGGCCAGCGGCGGCGCCCAGGAACCTTCGGCACAGACGACGGAATCATTGGGAGAGACACCGGCTTTCAAGATCGCCGTGGCCGTCACCATCTTAAAGGTGGACCCGGAGGGATAACCCGCCGTGATCGAGCGGTTCATCTGGGGTTTGAGCTTATCGTTGAAATAATAATCGATTTCTTCCGAGGTCAGACCGATGGCAAAATCGTTGGGATCGATCGAAGGCGCGCTGGCCATGGCCAGGATGCCGCCGGTCTTCACGTCGATGAGCACGGCGGAACCGCCCACACCCTTTTCCTTTTCGACCTCGCCGACGATGCGCTTCAGGGAGTCTTCCATATGCTCCTGGGTATTGAGATCGATGGTCAGCTCCAGCGAATTGCCGGCGACCGGCGCTTCCTCGGAAATGACCTCGAGAATGTTGCTTTGCGCGTCGACCTCAACGAGACGTTTGCCGTCCTGACCGCTGAGGCTGTAGACTTTACCGCCGTCGGTATAGTGTTCATAATAGGATTCCAGGCCGCTTTGACCCACAATATCCGAAAGCTTATAACCGTAGGTGGTCATTTTTTCCAGCTGCGCGTCGCTGATCTTGCCCACGGTGCCCAGCACGTGGCCGAGGTAGTAACCGTTGGGATAGCTGCGCATCGGTTCTTCGGAGAGATAAACGCCGGGATAGAGATCGGGATTTTCCGCCACGATCTCGGCGATGGTCACGCCGACTTCGTAGGTATAGGTACGGATGGTTACGGCGTTATAGGAGCCGATCCCCGTTTTCAGGATATCCAGCACCTCTTCTTTGGTGGGCTTCGTATTCGCCGTCAGCGAGCCGACGGCGGCATTGACGTCCTCTTCCTCGGTTTTCTCTTCCGACTTTTCTTCTTCCTCCGCTTCGCTTTCAGATTCCGTATCTTCACCGTCATTTTCCTTCGCCGTCACGGCGTCGCTGCCGAGGCGGGCTTTTTCCGTCGGCGTCAGCGAAGAGGTCGTATCGGATTCGAGTTCTTCTTCCTCTTCTTTGGCCTCCCGTTCCGCGTCTTTTTTCGCCTGCTGCACCTGACGGCTGGTTTCCTTGATGGTTTCGTCAAGGGAAGACTGGGTCATTTGTTCCCGGGCGGCCTGTTCCGCCTCGAAGATTTCATCGCTGCCGAAGAGCGCCGCCAGATTTTCCGCCAGCGCTTCTCTGTCTTCTTCTTCAACTTCGTTGAGGTAGACTTTCACACTCATATACGGCTGCGAACTGGCCAGAACATTGCCGTTGCGGTCGTAGATCGTGCCCCGCCGCGCCGGCAGGGTAATGGTGCGGTAGATGTTGCTGTCGGAGAGGGTCTCGTAATCCTTGCCCTGAACGACCTGCATAAAAAAGAGACGTCCCACCAGAATCACGAAAAGAGCGATAATAAAGAAGTAGATTACCAGCAAGCGCCGGTTGATTTTTCCCTGGGCGATCGTGGAGCCCTTGGGTTGTTTCGGTTTCAACATTTTCACATCACCTCCGAATACGTCGGGTCTGTCACCTTATCCCTCACGGTTTGCGCCGTTCCCGCTGCCGGCGAGGGCGGCGGTTGGGATAGGAACGAGGCCTTTTCGATGAGGTATCTTTGTTACGGTCGCGGGGAGCGACACGGTAATCTCCCTGAGTGCGGCGGGCGGAACCGTCCCCGCTCCGGCGGAAAGCAGACTGTTCCCTTGCGCTGACGTCACGCCGCGCCGGCGCGCTCCCGGCACCGCGGCGTTCACGCCCGGACGAAGCGCGTCCTCTGCGGTCTCTTTCCCTCAGGCTGTCACGGCGGTTGCCGATCTCCGCGGCTCGCCGTTTTCGCGATTCCTCACGGCGGCGGCGGGATTCGCTGCGCTCATGAGCCACCTTCTTCATGTCCACTTTCTCATTGCCGCGCACAAAGATGATGCCGTTGCCCAGCAGATCGATACGGCCGACCTTGCGGCCGCGGCCGCGGCGGTAGAGGTAGATCAAAGGCAGGCAGAGAAAGGCGAGGAGACTCGTATAAAAGGTCATCGGAATGATCGTTCCGAAAATCATCTGTCCCGTCGGCAGATCGGCACCGACCAGCTGAAACACGGCGAGGGTCAAAAATCCCGAAAGCAGCGAAGCCGCGACAACGGTGAAGAAGTATCCCTCATAAGTGCGATCGGGAAAACGTTCGCCGACGAGGCCGCAAACGACGCCGACAAGGCCGTAAACGACCATATTCGTGCCGAAAAAGCCCGCGTTGAGCAGATCGATCCAAAAGCCCAAAAGCAGACCGAGAGCAACGCCGTTTTTCCAATCGCTTTTCAAACTGCTCATCACGAGAACGAGCAGCAGAAGATCGGGCTTGGCATTGAAGATCTGCACATGGGAAAAAAGCTGAGACTGAAGGAAAATGCAGACGAGAGCGATCGCGCTATATAGGATATAAGGCACGACGAAACGGATCATTCGCTGTCATCCTCCCCGTCATTATTTTCTTCGCTGTTTTGATCTTCATCCGCGCTTTCTTCGTCTTCGGATTCTTTGAGTTCTTCCTCTTTTTCCTTGGCGGCGATCTCCGCTTCGGTCATGGGATGAACGATCAAAACAAAGCTGATATCATCAAAATCACAGTAAGGCTCCACGATGGCTTCCTTACTCAAACCGTCGGAAGAAGTATTGACCTTCACCACGGTACCGACGAGGATCCCCTCGGGGAAGATCCCGCCGACGCCGGAGGTCACGACGACGTCATTGAGCTGGATATCGGCGTTATAGGGCAGCTTGGTCATGGAGATCAGTCCCTTGCCGCCGCCGATCCCGCGCAAAACGCCCTGGATGCTGCTTTCCACAAGCATACCGCCGAGGGAACCGGAAGCGTCGATGATCAAAATGACGTCACAGCTGTGATCGGTCACATTGACGGTCTTGCCGACGAGGCCCTTTTCGTTGACGACCGCCATATTTTCGCTGATACCGTCGCTGCTGCCTTTATTCAGCGTCAGCTTTTCATACCAGTTGTCGGCCTCTCTGGAGGTCACTTCGGCGGCCACGGTCATCCAGTCGTTGGAGAAGCTCTTTTTCAATTCCAAAAGTTCACGCAGTTCCTCATTTTCGGCGACGATATCGCCGGAGATCTCGGTCTGCGTTCTCAGTTCCGCCAGTTCCTTGTTGGCGGCGTCCAGATCCTCCTGCAAACCCTTTTTCGTGGAAAAATCAAAAATATTGCCGAAAAACCCGCCGACGGCGGCAATGGGCGACCAGGCCTCCTTGGCAAAGCCCTCGAAGGGAGAAGCGGTGTCGCTGTTGCCGCAGCCCCTGGCAAGAAGCAAAAGGAGGATGAGGATGAGGATCAAACCGAGATATTTCCATTTTTTGATCAATGATATCATAGCGGAACCTTCCTTTAAGGACAGATCTGTGTCAAATTCATGGTTTTATGAGAAACTGAGCAGATTGAGATCCAGTTTGGCGAGAACACGGTCGAGGCGGCTTAAGGGCAGCCCCATCACATTGTAAAAATCTCCGTCGATCTTGCGCACCAGCAGAGAGCCTTTGCCCTGAATGCCGTAGGCGCCGGCCTTATCGAGGGGTTCGCCGGTGGCGATGTAAGCGTCGATTTGTTCCTCGCTCAAAGCGTTAAAGTAAACGATGGTCTGTTCCGCCGCGCTCAGGGTGCGGCCGGAAAGAGTATCGACGAGACCGAGTCCGGTGATGACGATATGTTCTCTGCCGGCGAGACGGCAAAGCATCGCTTTGGCCTCCGCCGCGTCGGCGGGTTTGCCGAGAATATCATCGTCGATGACGACGACGGTATCGGCGGCGACGATCAGCGCCTTTTCCTCTTTGCCGATCTGCTCCGCGACGGCCATTGCCTTTTTCACGGCGGTGCGCAGCGGATAGGTCGAGGCGTCTTCGCCGGGAAGCATACTTTCGTCGACAAAAGCGGGACGGATCTCAAAACGGATATCGAGTTTTTGCAGAAGCTCCCTGCGCCGCGGCGAAGCCGAGGCCAGGATCAATCGACGTTCCATATCATTCACTTTCGATGTTGAGAATCACGCCGCGGGCGTCGGCCACCATATAGAGGGAACCGGTGATCAGCAGCAGCGCGTCTTCCCCGGCTGCTTTGGCCAGGGACTGCGCTTTGGCGACGGCGGCGGGGATCGCCTCTTCGAGATAGATTTCATCACAGTAGGGACGGAAAAATTCGGCGATCATTTCATAATCCCCGGCTCTGGGGCTATTGGGTCGGGTGACCACCACCTTATCGGTGAGCGGCCCCAAAAGGGCGATCGCCTTTTCCCGTTCCTTATCGGCGAGCATGCCGATGAGCACGACGATGGGATGACCGAGCCAGTGGTTCCTGAGATATTCGGTAAGTACGGCCATACCGTGATCGTTATGAGCGCCGTCGATGATCGTAAAGGGATCGTCGGACACCTTTTCCAGACGGCAGGGCCAAACCGTGTTCAGCAACCCTTCCCGGATCGCGGCTTCATCGAGGCCGAGGCCGCGGGCGGCCCGCACGGCGAGAGCGGCGTTGGCGATCTGATGACGGCCAAGCAGAGGCAGGCGCAGATGTTCCCACTTCACATCTTCATCTTCGTAAGTGAAGCGCTGTTCCGTCGGAGATTCATCTTCAAAACTGCCGCGAAAATCATCCTGAAGCAGGGAGAGGCTCTTCGCCCCCGTCTCTTCGACGCGGCGGCGCAAGATCTCTTTGAGGGATTCCTCTTCGCAGCCGCTGATCACCGCGGCGTCCTTCTTGATGATCCCCGCTTTGGTCAGACAGATCTTTTCCTTGGTATCACCGAGGTACTGGGTATGTTCCAAAGCGACGTTGGTCAGCACCGCGATCTTCGTATTTTCAATGACGTTGGTGGCGTCGATCTCACCGCCCATGCCCACTTCCAGCACGGCGATTTTCACGCCCTTTCGGGCAAACCAGGCGAAGGCCATGGCGGTGTTCACTTCAAATTCCGTGGGCTGCTCAAAGCCGTCGGCGATCATATCTTCGACGATGGGACGGATCTCCGTCAGCAAGGCGGCGACTTCCTCATGGGAAATCAGCTCGTCGCCGATGCGGAAGCGTTCCCGATAGGAATGGAGATGGGGGGACGTAAACATCCCCGCTTTTTCGCCGGCGGCGGTCAGCATGGCATTGAGCATGGAAACGACACTGCCCTTGCCGTTGGTGCCGCCGACATGGATATAGCTCATCGTCTTCTGGGGATCCCCGAGACGGCGCATCAATTCTTCAATACGGTCGAGCCCGAAATTGAACCCGAATTTTGTCAGATCTCTCAAATAGACCAGCGCTTCCTGATATTCCATCATCAAACCTCCTCCAGAATGGCAATGGTTTCTCTGAGCCCGACCAGCTTCTTTTCGGCGTCGGCGAGTTTCACTCTTTCCTTTTCCACCACTTCCGCCGGGGCTTTGGCCACGAATCCTTCGTTGTTCAGCTTCCCGGTCAGGCGGGCGATCTCTTTTTCCGTCTTTTCCTTTTCTCCCTCAAGACGGGCCTTCTCCTTATCCTTATCGATCAGACCGGCAAGAGGCAGATAAACGCGGATATCGCCGAGAATGGCGGCGGCGGCGCCTTTGGGCGCTTCGTCGTCGAGGGAGATGAAAGCGATTTCATCGACGGCGGCCATCTTATCGAGATAGAGGGCATTTTCACGGATCATATCCTCTTTGCCGTCGACGGCCAGGATCACCTTGGCTTTTTGTCCCAAGGGAACCTTCATCTGGGCTCTGAGATTGCGGATGGCCTTGATCATGGCGATCATGTCATCCATATCCCCGGCGGCGGCGAAGTCGATCTGTTCTTCCTTTTTGTCGGGATAGGGAGCCAGCACAATGGTTTCCCCTTCGTGGGGAAGCTTCTGCCAGATCTCTTCCGTAATAAAGGGCATAAAGGGATGGAGCAGTTCCAAAGCGCTGCGCAGCACGTAGACGAGAACGCGCTGGGTGCGCAAACGTTCCGCGGGCGTGCCTTTATAGAGCGTATTTTTACTCAGTTCCACATACCAGTCGCAGAAGTCATCCCAAATGAATTCATAGACGCGGCGGGCGGCTTCACCGAGTTCATAGCGGTCGAGATCGCTGCGGATGGCGGCGGCGGCCTCATTGAGACGGGTCAGGATCCAGCGGTCGCAGAGGCTGAGTTCGGCCCGGTCAAAATCGCCGTCTTCATAACCTTCGAGGTTCATCAGCACAAAGCGGCTGGCGTTCCAGATCTTATTGGCAAAATTGCGGCTGCCTTCCAGACGTTCGGTACGGAAGCGCAGGTTGTTTCCGGGTGTGTTGCCGGTGATCAGCATAAAGCGCAGCGGATCGGCGCCGTGATCGGCGATGACCTGAAGCGGATCGATGCCGTTGCCGGCGGATTTACTCATTTTGCGCCCTTTGGCGTCGAGAACGAGACCGTGGATGAGCACTTCCTTAAAGGGCACCGAACCGGTATGGAACAGCGAGGAAAAGATCATCCGCGCCACCCAGAAGAAGATGATATCCCATCCGGTCACCAGCACCGAATTGGGGAAATATTTTTGTATATCGGCCGTTTCATCGGGCCAGCCCAGCGTCGAATAGGGCCACATCGCCGAGGAGAACCAGGTATCGAGGACGTCCTCATCCTGATGGATGTGGGCGGAACCGCATTCGGGGCAGACCTCGGGATCTTCGCGAACGCAGATCTCGGCGCCGCAGTCGTCGCAGTACCAGACCGGAATACGGTGACCCCACCAGAGCTGACGGGAAACGCACCAGTCGCGGATATTTTCCATCCAGCCGAGATAGACCTTATCAAAGCGAGGCGGCACAAAGGAGGTGTCCCCGTTTTTCACCGCGGCGATGGCCGGTTCGGCCAGGGGTTTCATCTTCAAAAACCACTGTTTGGAGATGAGCGGTTCCACGGTGGTACCGCAGCGGTAGCAATGACCGACGGCGTGAACGTGGGGTTCTTCTTTACCGCCGCAGCCCGTTTCGATCAGCTCTTTCAGCATCGCTTCGCGGCATTCGTAGCGATCCATGCCGGCGTATTTACCGCAGACCGATGTCATCCTGGCATCGAGATCGATCGCTTCCACCTGAGGCAGATTATGGCGAAGACCGACTTCAAAGTCGTTGGGGTCGTGAAACGGCGTGATTTTGACGACGCCGGTACCGAAGGCCGTATCGACGTATTCATCGGCGATGATCGGGATCTCCTTACCCGTGATCGGCATGATCACGGTTTTGCCGACGTATGCTTTATAGCGATCGTCTTCGGGATTGACGGCCAGAGCCGTATCGCCGAACATCGTTTCGGGACGGGTCGTGGCGACGGTCATAAATTCGTCTTCCCCTTTGATCCGGTAGCGGATCTCCCAGAGATGACCCTCTTCCTCTTCGTGTTCGACTTCAATGTCGGAAATGGTGGTATGACATTTCGGGCACCAGTTGACGATATATTTATCGCGGTAAATGAGATCCTTTTCATAGAAGCTCACAAAAGATTCGCGCACGGCCCGGGAAAGGCCTTCGTCCATCGTGAAGCGTTCTCTTTCCCAGTCGCAGGAGGAGCCGAGTCCTCTCAGCTGGGTCACGATGCGGTCGTGATACTTATCCTTCCATGCCCAGGCATGCTTCAAAAATTCTTCTCTGCCGATCTCCTCTTTGGAAAGACCGTCGGCGCGGAGTTTTTCTTCGACTTTGGCCTGGGTGGCGATACCGGCGTGGTCGGTGCCGGGCACCCAAAGGGCGCTGAAACCGTCCATGCGCTTATAGCGGATCAGGATATCCTGCATGGTCTCGTCGAGCGCGTGACCCATATGCAGCTGTCCGGTCACGTTGGGGGGCGGGATTACGATGCAAAAGGGCTCCCTGCCGTCGTTGACGTCGGCATGGAAGTAGCCTTTTTCCTCCCAGATCTTATACCATTTTGTCTCAACTTCTTTGGGGTCGTAAACCGAATTCAATTCTCCCGCCATGGGCTGGTTCCTCCTTTATTTCACATGGGGTGGACGGCGCTGCTCGTTTTCGGCCGCCGTTGTTTTTCATTTCAAAAGCACAAGATTGCTCCAGTTTATAATCTTTATTATTATACCATATCAAGCGCCCTTTGAAAAGTATTTTCGCTGAAAAAATGCACTATTCCGCCTATAATTTAAAAAAAGGAGGCGAACCCTTGAAACGATTCCCGATTTTTCTCTGTTTTGCCGTTCTCGCTCTCGTTTTTTGCGTCGCGCTGCCGGTGCCGATCCGGCTGCTGCCCCTCCCCGTGAAGCTGACCGATTTTTTCGGCCGTTTCTTCCCGGTCCCGGCGACGGCGCTGCTGACGGCCTTTGCCTACGGCGCGCTGAAGCTGAAAAAAGGCGGCGGACTTCCCGCCGCGGCGCTGATCCTCTCTCCCCTCGCTTACTTCGGCTTCACTTACGCGCTGCCCTACACGACGTCGTTTTTCAACGTCTTCACCGTTTCCGCCGCCGCGCTCCTCGCCATTATCGGAGAGATCGGCGGACGCATATCGGTAAAACAAAAGAAGAGGAAGAGCTGACGCTCTTCCTCTTTTTCTATTTCTATTTCTATGCTTTTAAGCGTGATTCGATGCGTTTGAGCAGTTCTTCCTTGCCGCGTCCGTTTTGGGCGGAAAAAATCACCAGCTCCTCATCGTCAAGACCCAATTCCCGCTTGACGACGGCTTTGTTTTTGACGATCTCGTTATTGCTGAGCTTATCCGCCTTCGTGGCGACGACGAGATAGGGCAGCTTCTGCCCGCGCAGATAAGCGTTCATCTGCTTATCCAGCGCCGTCGGCGGATGGCGCAGATCGACGATCTGCCAGATCACCCGCGGCCTCTCCGCGTCGAAATAGCTGTCGACCATGGCGGCGAAGGCCTCCTGATCCTTTTTGCTGACCTTGGCGTAGCCGTAACCGGGCAGATCCACAAAATACCAGCTGTCATCGATAAGATAGAAATTGATCGTTCTCGTCTTACCCGGACTGGAGCTGGTACGCGCCAGATTCCTGCGGTTGATCAAGCGATTGACGAGGGAGGACTTACCGACGTTGGAGCGGCCGGCGAGGACGATATCGACGGTTTTGATCTCCGGGTACTGACTCTGCCAGGCCGCCGTGGCGGCAACTTCGGCTTTTTTGATCTTCATGACGCTTTCTCCAAAAGGGCCAGCTTCAGCACTTCATCAACGTGAGAGCAGAAATGGAAGGTCATCTTTTCCCTGATCTCTTCGGGGATCTTTTCCAGGTCCCGCTCATTTTCCGCGGGCATCAGGATCGTGGTGATCCCCGCGGCATAAGCCGCCAGTACTTTTTCTTTCACGCCGCCGATGGGCAATACCCGGCCGAGCAAAGTTACTTCCCCGGTCATGGCGATATCACCGCGAACCTTGCGGCCGCTGAGTCTCGAGGCGATGGCCGTCGCCATCGTGATCCCGGCCGAGGGGCCGTCCTTGGGCACGGCGCCTTCGGGAACGTGGATATGGAGATCGATCTTTTCTTCAAAGTGATTTTTGAGACCGAGGCTTTTGCCAACGGAACGAACGTAAGTCAGCGCCGCCTGAGCCGATTCCTTCATCACGTCGCCGAGCTGGCCTGTGAGCTGGATCTGGCCCTTCCCCGGCACGCTCTGGACTTCGATCTGAAGGATCTCGCCGCCCACGGCGGTCCAGGCCAGACCGTTGACGATGCCGACGCTGTTTTTGCGCAGCGCTTTATCTCTGAAATATCTGGGTTGTCCCAGGAGGTCGTGGAGATTGCGCACGCTGACGCGGATCGTCTTTTCATCCTCGCTGACGAGTCTGCGCGCGGCGATGCGGCAGATCTTGGCGATGGTGCGGTCGAGATTGCGCACACCGGCCTCACGGGTATAATCTCTGATCATCATCCTCAGAGCGCTGTCGCTGAACTTCAGCTGAGACGGGGCGATGCAGTGATTCGCCAGCTCTTTTCTGATCAGATGGTTTTTGGCGATGGCGACCTTTTCCTCTTCGGTATAGCCGCTGATCTCAATGATCTCCATGCGGTCCTGAAGCGGGCGGGGAATATCGCCGCGCACGTTGGCCGTGGTGATGAACAGCACCTTGGAGAGATCGTAGGGCACCTCGATAAAGTGATCGGAGAAGGTGGCGTTCTGCTCCGGATCCAAAACCTCCAGCAGCGCCGAGGAGGGATCTCCCTTATAGTCGTTGCCGAGCTTATCGATTTCATCGAGGAGGAAAACGGGATTGACGGATCCCGCCGTTTTCATATTCTGCAAAATGCGGCCGGGCATCGAGCCGACATAGGTGCGGCGATGGCCGCGAATTTCCGCTTCGTCACGAACGCCGCCGAGAGACATGCGCACAAAGCGGCGATCGAGTGCTCTGGCAACGGACTTGGCCAGGGAAGTTTTACCGACGCCGGGAGGTCCCGTCAGGCAAAGGATCGGTCCTTTGATATCCTTGGCCAGCTGACAGACGGCGAGATATTCCAAAATCCGTTCCTTGACGTCGTCGAGGCCGTAATGATCCTCATTCAATATCTCTTCGGCACGCTTCAGATCGAGCCGGTCCTCGGTCCGCTTCGACCAGGGAATATCGAGCATCCAATCGATATAGCTGCGCTGCACCGACGATTCCGCGGCCATGGCCGGGGTCTTTCTGAGCCGTTCGATCTCGCGCAAAACCTTTTCCTCGGCTTCGGCGGGCATTTTCGCCTCTTTGACTTTTTCCCGATAGCGGTTGCATTCATCGTCTTTATCTTCATCCTCGCCCAGTTCCTTATTGATGGCGCGGATCTGCTCATGCAGATAGTATTCCTTTTGATTCTTTTCCATCTGCTTGCGGACTTCGCCGCCGATCTTGCGGTCGAGATCGAGGATGTCCACTTCTCTGACCATATGCTCCAGCAGCTTCTTCAGCCGCTCTTCCACATCGACGATTTCGAGAAATTCCTGTTTCTCGGAGAGCTTCGTCAGCACCTGAGCGGCGACGATATCGGCGAGAGCGCTGTAATCCTCGAGGGAGAGCACCGTCGCCAGAACATCGGGCGGGACCCGTTTGGCGAGGGAAGCGAATTTTTCAAATTCGGCGACGACACGGCGCGCATAGACCTCACCCTCCAGACCGGCACGATATTGGCCGGCCATTTCCAGCTGGATCGCTTCACCCAGGAAAAACTGTTTCTCTTCGCTGAGATCGAGGATACGGGCACGGTACAACCCCTTGACGACGATGCGCATGGCTCCGCCGGAGGGACGCAGCACCTGCTCGATGCGGGCGATGGTCCCCACGTGATAGATATCGTCAAAGCCGGGATTGTTGACATGGAGATCCTTCTGCATCGCCAGGATGATCTCCTTCCCTTCGTAGCTTGCGGCCTCATTGACGGCGCGAATGCTCTTCTCTCTGCCGACGTCGAGCTGGACGACGGAATGGGGGAAGACCAACACCCCTCTCAAAGGCAAAACAGGCATGCGGAAACGAGCATGGCGCAGCAATTCGGCGGCCATGTCGGTATCGGCGTAAAGATCATCCCGGTCAGAGCCGAGATCATTCATATCAGAGGCAAGGATCACATCGACCTCTCTTTTTTCATTCTTTTTCGGCAATTTTCATCCTCCGCCTTTCTTTTTTTCCGGATTGATGTAGTATACTATAACGCACTTTCCTGAAAAATGCAATCCGTTCACAGTAAAATGCTTGTATTTTCCAATAAAAGTGATATAATAGTCACATAAAGTGATATAATAATCACATAGAAACCTTTTTTCAAGGAGACCGATGAAACCATGGATAATAAGATCAGGGAATACCGCATCCTCATGGGCATGTCTCAGGCGGAATTGGCCGATTCCTGCGGTGTGAGCAGGGAAACCATCTGCCGGATCGAAAAAAACAACAGCAATCCCTCTTTGGCGCTGGCCATGCGCATCGCCGCCGGGCTCAACGCTTCCGTCGAGGAGCTCTTCGTCAGCGACTTTGAGGCGATCCTGCAGTAAACACCGCCGTCACAAAAAACCCGCAAAGAGGAACTTTTCCATGTCCGTTTATCAGAAGCTTTTAAAATACAAAATCGTCCCCATCATCTATTTTCTGATCTTCTGCGGCGTTATTGCCCTCGGCATCTGGTGGTTCGTCCGCTCCGGCCTGCTGCCGCTGATCAAAGATCCGGATGCCCTCATCGCCTATTTCGAGACCCTCGGCGTCACTGCCTATCTCGTCGTTTTTTTGATGCAGTTTTTTGCCGTGATCTTCATTCCCGCCACCGGCGGCGTCATTGTCGCCACCTCGGCCATGATCTTCGGTTTTTTCAAGACCTTTCTGGTCTGCAGCGCCGCCACCTTTCTCGGCTCCTGCGTCAGCTTCGCCCTCTCCCGTTATCTGGGGCGTCCCCTGATCGAGCTGTTTTTAAACCGGCATAAGCTGGACAAGTATATCCGATCTTTTGAAAAGCGCAAAAACTTTCTGCTCTTCGTCATGTTCTTCTTCCCCTTCTTCCCCGATGATATCCTCTGTTACGTAGCGGGGCTCGTCGATATCCGCTGGAAATATTTTATCGCCGCGGCGGCTCTGGGCAGGCCCTGGGGCATTCTCATCAGCTGTCTCGTCGGCGCCAGCATTCTCTCGATGCCGAGCTGGGGCTATATCCCCTCGGCTCTCTTCGTCATCGTCATCCTGGCCGTCAGCTGGCGCTACGGCTCCTCCTGGGAGGAAATGATCATCAACGGCGTCAACCGGCGCAAAAAACAATATCGGCAAAAAACCGAAGCGCTTTTGGAAAGGTTCGACCGGAAATAAAATAAATACCGGAGGCGGCGCCTCCGGTATTTTTTTGCGTTTTTTACGCTTCCTTTTTCGTCTTTTTCTTTGTCGTCTTTTTCTTCGGCTTCAGCGGTACGATCGTCGCCTCCGCTTCGCCGCGGACGAAAGCGGCGGTGATGATCACCTTGGCCACGTCGTCGCGGCCGGGCAGCTCAAACATGAGGGACATCATGCTGTCTTCCATGATCGAGCGCAGCCCGCGGGCGCCGGTCTTTCTCGACATTGCCGTTTCGGCGATGACGGACAGCGCTTCGTCCTCGAATTCCAGCTCAATGCCGTCGATGGCGAAAAGCGCCTGATACTGCTTGGTCAGGGAATTTTTCGGTTCCTTCAGGATCCGCACCAAAGCGTCCTGATCGAGGGGAGTCAGTTTACCGAGCACCGGCAAACGGCCGATAAATTCGGGGATCAAACCGAATTTCAACAGATCCTCCGGCAGAATATTGTCGAGGATCATGGCGATATCCTCGGTCTTTTCCTTGATATCGGCGCCGAATCCCATCACGCCGCTGCCGAGACGTTTCTGCACGATCTTATCAAGACCGTCAAAAGCGCCGCCGACGATAAAGAGGATATTCGTCGTATCCAGCTGGATCAATTCCTGATGGGGGTGCTTGCGTCCGCCCTGAGGCGGCACGGAAGCCACCGTACCCTCGAGGATCTTAAGCAGCGCCTGCTGAACGCCTTCACCGCTGACGTCTCTGGTGATGGAAACATTTTCCGATTTTTTGGAGATCTTATCGATCTCATCGATATAAATGATCCCCTTGGCCGCGGCGTCGGTATCGAAATCGGCGGCCTGGATCAGCTTTAAGAGGATATTTTCCACATCCTCGCCGACGTAGCCGGCTTCCGTCAGCGTCGTCGCGTCGGCGACGGCGAAGGGCACGTGCAGAAAGCGGGCCAAAGTCTGGGCCAGCAGTGTTTTCCCCGTACCCGTCGGCCCGACGAGCAGGATATTGGATTTTTGCAGTTCCACATCGTCGGCAATGGGGGAACCGATGCGCTTATAGTGGTTGTAAACGGCGACGGAGAGCACCTTTTTGGCCTCATCTTGGCCGATCACGTACTGATCGAGACTTGCCGCCAGCTCCTTGGGTTTGGGCAGTTCCTTGAGATCAAGATCCCCGTCCGCCTCATCGCCGACGGAATCCGCGATGATCTGATCGCAGAGGCTGACACATTCGTCGCAAATATTCACGCCCGGGCCGGCGATGAGCTTGCGCACTTCATCGGCGCTTTTGCCGCAAAAGGAGCAAGTCGGTTGATCCGTATTGGGTTTTTTGGGCATAGAATCGCTCCTTCGCTATTTTTCAGCGGCGTTCGATCACGCGGTCGATGATGCCGTAATCCTTCGCTTCGGCGGCAGTCATGAAGTGATCGCGCTCGGTATCGAGGGTAACCTGTTCCAAACTCTTACCGGTGCATTCGGCGAGAATGGTATTGAGCTTTTTCTTCGTCGCCAAAATGTGATTGGTGTGGATCTCGATATCCGTAGCCTGGCCCTGAGCGCCGCCCAGAACCTGATGGATCATGATATCACTGTTGGGCAGGGCAAAACGTTTGCCCTTTTCTCCGGCGGCCAGCAGAAACGCGCCCATGCTGGCGGCCATGCCGACACAGATCGTGGAAACATCGCAGCGGATGTAGTTCATCGTATCGTAAATCGCGAGACCGGCCGAAACGGAACCGCCGGGGCTGTTGATATAGAAGCAGATATCCTTCTGGGGATCATCCGCTTCCAAAAACAGCATCTGAGCGATGATCAGATTGGCAACGTTGTCATCGACGGCGGAACCGAGAAAGATAATGCGATCCTTTAATAGACGCGAATAGATATCATAGCTCCGTTCCCCTCTGCCGGTTTGTTCGATGACGTAGGGGATCGTGTAGTTAAAGGCCATCATGTCCTCCTTTTTTTCCATGTTCAGCAAACCAATGTTGGTATTATATTCCCCGAG
The DNA here is from genome assembly GCA_902766525.1 of uncultured Bacillota bacterium. Taxonomy (GTDB): domain Bacteria; phylum Bacillota; class Dehalobacteriia; order UBA7702; family UBA7702; genus UBA7702. The sequence goes on from CACXDX010000061.1 coordinate 20,107, forward strand.
ACGCCGTATTATTCGGCGCTCGCTTCTTCTTCGGCTTCGGCTTTTTCTTCGGATTCGGCTTCGGCTTCGCTGATTTCCGCATGCTCAACGAGGAAGTCGATGGCTTTCTTGAGCAGGATCGTGAAGATCAAAACGCTGTATTGGCCGTTTTCCATGAGACGGGCTTTGATGTCTTCCGGTTTGGAATTGGTCATCAAAGCGACTTTGGTGATTTCCGCGTCAACATCGACTTCTTCCGCTTCGATCCCTTCTCTCTTGGCGATATCGAGGAGGGCCACTTCGGTCTTGACGGAACGTTCGGCGGCGGGACGGTTTTCTTCCTTCAGCTCATCCATGGTCTTGGAGACATACTGGAGATACTGATCGAGATCGAGACCCTGCTGGCTCAAACGGGCGTTCATATCGTTGATAAAGCTGTCGACCTTTTCATCGATCATCACGTCGGGAATGGTCACTTCGGTGATATCGAGGAGGGCTTCAACGGCCTGATTGCGCAGATCTTCGTTGACGCTGCGTTCCGCCTGATCCTGAAGTTCTTCTTCCACGTGGGCGCGGTATTCGGCCACGGTTTCCACCGGGGAGATCAGCTTAACGAGATCATCGGTGAGTTCCGGCAGTTCTTTTCTGCGGATATCTTTGATCTTCACGGCAAAAACGGCGTCTTTGCCCTGTAATTCCTCGCTCTGGTAATCTTCGGGGAAGGTCACCTTAACGTCGATTTCCTCACCGACTTTATGACCTTTGATCTGATCTTCAAAACCGGGAATAAAGGTATCGCTGCCGATGCCGAGGGGATAGTTTTCCGCGGCGCCGCCGGGGAATTCTTCGCCGTCGATGGTGCCTTTAAAATCGATGGTAACGATATCATCGCTTTCCGCGACGCCGTCTTCGACATTGACCATCTTACTGTGACGATCGAGGGTGCGTTCGATATGGGCTTCGATTTCCTTTTCGGTAACTTCGGCTTTATTCTTCGTCAGCTTCAAGCCTTTATATTCGCCGATCTCCGGCTCGGGATGGAGGGTGGCGGTAGCTTTAAAGATGAATTCTTCATCTTCGCCGATCTGAACGATCTCCACTTTCGGCGGAGCGACGGGATCGAGACCTTCTTCGGATACGGCTTCGGCATAGGCCGGGGACATCATGATTTCGGCGGCTTCTTCCAGAATGGCTTCTTTACCGATCTTTTGTTCCAAAACGAATTTGGGCACCTTTCCTTTGCGGAAACCGGGGATATCCACCTGTTTGGCGATTTTCAGATAACCTTTGTTCACGGCTTTCGCCACGGTTTCCTTATCGACGGTAATGGTAAGTTCCGCTTCATTGACAACGTCTCTTTTGATTTCGTACTTCATGACAACAGCTCCTCTTAAAAATCGTAAAATTTGAACGGATCCGAAACGGCGCGGCAGCCGCAAAAAACGGGCATCCGGAAGTTCCCTGCGCCATCAGACCCGATGTTTGGCATAGAACTCCATATTAAACATATCTGATATATTTTATCACGGAAGAACGAAGAAATCAAGGAAAATCTTATCCGAAAAGAGAGATCGCCCCGAAGAAAGCGGTCTCTGTTCCATCAAAAGTTTCGCAAGCCGACACGGGTCAAATACAGACAAACAAAAATACACTATAATAAAAATGAGGAATCGGGTTATTTATTCGTCTTCTCTCTGCCCCCTTTTTTCCCCAAGCTGTCATTCAAAAAACAAGGAGGTTTTAAAAATGAGAAAAAAGACCCTGCTGCTCCTGTTTCTTTCCGTAAGGCGGTGACCCCTATGAAAATCATCAAA
>CACXDX010000062.1 GCA_902766525.1 uncultured Bacillota bacterium
CGAGCATTTGCTGGAATCGGAATTCTTCGGATATGAGGCCGGATCCTTTACCGGCGCCAGCCGTTCCGGGAAAAAAGGGAAAATCGAGATGGCCGACGGCGGAACGCTGTTTCTTGATGAAATCGGCGAAATGCCCCTGGCTCTTCAGGCCAAAATCCTCGAAGTTTTACAGGATCGGGAGATCGTTCGGGTCGGCGGCATGAAGCGGATCCCCGTAGATGTGCGTTTCATCGCCGCGACCAACCGCGATCTCAGGGAGATGGTTCGGGAAGGATCCTTCCGCAAGGATCTTTATTATCGCCTGAATGTTATGGCGGTTCATCTCGCGCCGCTGAATCAGCGCAAAGAGGATATTCTGCCTTTGTGCAGTCTGTTTCTTAAAAGATATAACGCCAGATATCGGAAGAATCATATTTTCGCGCCGTCGGTGCTCAGTTATTTTATTGAATATGAATGGCCGGGGAATGTCCGGGAACTCATGCATACGATCGAACATCTTGTTATTGTCAGTGACAATGATCTGATTTCCATTGAAGATGTCAATAAGATATTGAATGAGGGCTCTCCGGGGAAATCCGAAGATAAAGAGAATGTTTTTGCCGTTACTTCACTGAAGCTGGCCAAGCGCGAACTTGAGATTTCGCTGGTGAAGCGTGCCTATGAGATTTACCATTCCTCTTATAAAGTCGCGGAGGTGCTGGGGATCTCCCAGGCCGCTGTGATGAAGATCCTGAAACGCAACGGATATCATATCAACCGCGGTGTATTGAGTAAAGTTGATGAAGAGTAAAAATGGGGTGATCGGATGATTTGCGGAAATTGCGGGAAAGATGTGGCTGTGGAAAATGAGATTTGTCCGGAATGCGGCAATCCTTTGAATCCGGGGAAACCCTGGGATAAGCCGGAAAAGAAAAAGACCGCCGGGAAGAAAAAGCAGAATCCGCCGAAGCCGGAAAAACCGTGGCAGGAATCGGGCGTCAAATATGAGAAAGTCCGACCGAAACCGATCCCGGAAAAGAAAAAATACGGATTGACGATTCTCTTCGTCGTTGTCGGGCTCTTTTGCTTTATTTTCATGAAAACCGTTGCGATCAACAGCGTCATGACCAAATCCTTTGCCGTCGGCGGTGTTTGCTTCATTATGGCCGGTTTCTTCAGTTTGTTTGCGACAAAGAGACCGGGAAAACGGAAGAAAGAGGATTGACCGGTTTAACCGCGGAATATTTATGCCTAGGTCAACAACGGATTTCATCGGGATAAGGGACAAAAAAGATTATTTTTTGTCATGATGCGACGACGCATTACATTAATGATTTTTTTACTTAAGAATAAAAAAAGTTATTATTCTTTTCTGTGTTTTTTGAAAAATATAATAACTTTTTTTATTTTTTATTTTTTTAGGTAAAAATAACGGAAGGGTGAAGATCCTCGAGCGTGCTGCGGGAAGAACGGGAGAAATTCTTCCGTTTATGCTTTGCCGCATTTGCCTGTTGAAATATACCTGTAAAAACAGATATTCTTCGGAAATCTGATTAAAAAAGAAATTTTTTTCGGAAACAGAAAAATAAAAAAGTTAAGTTTATTGTTCTTTTTATTTTTTTGGCACAATTTTTGCATTATTTAAAGTCAATATAGTCTGCAGCATCATTTACAGATCATATCGCTGCAAACCGATGAATATTTTATTATTTAAAAAGGAGGATATTATGAGAGACACTATGAGATTGCATTACGCTTCGGAAGAAGATGTGAGGAAGATGCACGAAGCAACCCTGGACCTTTTGGAAACAACCGGCATTAAGAGCTTTTCCGAATCTTTTGTGGCCTTTGCCAAAGAAGCCGGGCTTAATGTAAGTGATGACATCAGCGGGAAGGGCAGCCGTATTCGCTTCCCCAGAGAAATTGTGGAAAAGGCACGGAAAGACGCTCCCAGAAGCTTCACCATGTACGGTCTTGATGATAAGTATCAGATTAAATGGGGTGAAAAGAACGCGTATAATCACACCTGCGTTGGCACGCCTTTTGTTACCGATGTCGAAACCGGAAAGAGAAGAAATACCTCCCTTGCCGATTTGGAAGACTACATCCGTCTGGCGGATGCTCTCCCCAATACCGATATTATTTCCTGTCTGACGGCTCAGGGTATTCCCGAGCATGCCGCGAATGCCGTTCAGGTTGCCGCCATGGTCAAGAATACCACGAAACCGCTGCGTATCTGCATCCATGATGCTCAGGAAACCGAAGATGTCGTCAAAGTTCTCGCCGCCGCCGTCGGCAGCAAAGAAGAACTGGTGAAAAAACCCATCGCTTATTTGGAAGTTTCTCCCATCAGTCCGATGGAATATGCCAAAGATCCCGCCGAAGCCATTTTGAGCATCGTCGATTCCGGCCTGCCTTTCGGCAACATTCCCTGCCCGATGATCGGCGCCACCGGCCCGATGACCGTTGTCGGTTCCGTTGTGATGCACAATGCCGAAGTTCTTGCCGGTATCGTTATCGCTCAGCTGAGAAAACCGGGTCATCCCTGCATCATGAGCCCCCGCGTAACCTTTATGGAAATGTCCACGGCAATGGGTCTCTGGGCCGCTCCCGAAATGGGTCTTGCCGCCACGCTGTCCGCCGAACTGATGCGCTTCTATGATCTGCCCAGCACCGTTACGGGCTTCAGCTGCGGCTCCAAGATTTCCGACGCTCAGGCTGCCTTTGAATCGATGTTCAATACTTTGATTCCGGCTCTCGTCGGTGTTGACGTCGTCGGCGCCTCCGGCTCCCTCGACAATGTTTTGGAAGCTTCCTATGAAAAACTCGTCATCGACAATGAAATCGCTTCTCTCATTCAGCATGCCATCAAGGGTTATGATGTGGATGAAGATACCTGCGCGATTTCCGTTGTCAACGATGTTGTTGACGATCCTGCTTACGGCGGGAACTTCCTGGGTCATCCTCATACCATGAAACACCTCCGCACCGAACTCTGGAAGGGTTACGTTACCGACCGCGCCATCTATGAAACTTGGCAGGCCGAAGGCTCCAAGACCTTTACCGAAAGAGCTCATGAGCTTGTTGTTGATCTCCTTGCCAACCATCATCCTCAGCCGATCTCCGAAGACAAAGTCAAAGCCGTGGAAGCGGTTGTACAGGCTTGCATCGACAGAAAATAAATCAACGTCGGCGATGACCGGTCTTTCTTTTGAATCCGGTTGTTGTTGAAATAATCTTTTTTCCAGCTGTGAATTTAAAATCCGAAAAGAAGAAAGGAGAAAAAATCATGGTCAAAAATGCCCATGCCGGTTCCGGCTTGTTATCCGGTTTCGGCGTCAATATGTTTACCGAAGATGAATTGTATACCATGCATCTGGCTACTCTTGAGATCCTCAGAGATGTCGGTATCGGCATTTCCGATCCGGAAGCTCAGGAAGTTTTGGCCGGTGTCGGATGTATTGTCGACAAGAAGAACAACGTTGTTCATTTCCCCAACTATGTTGTGGAAGAAGGTATCCGTTACGCCCCCAAAACCGTAACGTTTGCCGGCAGAAATCCCAAAAAGAGTTATGTTCTTGAAGACAATCGTACCGGTTTCACCAACTTCGGTGAAGGTATCATGGTTTACGACCTTTATACCAACGAATACCGCCGTTCCACCAAAAAGGACTGCGGCCAGGCCGCGTTGATGGCGGATGCCCTTTCCGCCATTGACATTCATGAAAGGGCCGTCTCCGCTCAGGATGTCCCCGCGAAGATCGCTCCCCTTCATGAAGTTCAAGTCAATATCACCAATACTTCCAAACACCTCGTTCAGGGCTGCGGCACAGTCAGCAATCTCAGGAAGATCTACAAGGTTATGTGCCATATCGCCGGCAGTGAAGAAGCATATCGCGCGAACCCGATTTACAGCACGATCACCTGCCCCATCAGCCCTCTCCAGCTCGTTCCCGAAAGCACGGCGATGATCATGGAAAGTGCCCGTCTGGGTGTTCCCATTACCATCATCTCCATGGCTTTGGCCGGCGGTACGACTCCGGTTACGCTTGCCGGTACGCTGCTGACTCATAACTGTGAAGCTCTTGCTTCCGTTGTACTTTCTCAGGCTACACAGAAAGGCGCTCCGGTTATTTACGGCAGCTCCACTTCGATCATGGACCTGAAATATACCTGCTCCCCGGTTGGCTGCCCCGAATTGGGCATGATCAATGCCGGTGTCGCCAAGCTGGCCCAGTACTATGGTATCCCCAGCTGGGTCGCGGGCGGGTAGGCTGACAGCAAGGTTCCCGACGGTCAGGCAGCCCATGAAAAAACCATTACCGCGATGCTTCCGGCGTTGGCAGGTGCCAACATCATCTATGGTCTCGGTATGTTGGAATTGGGTATTACCTTCGACTTTGCGCAGCTCGTCATCGACAACGAAATCGCCGAAATGATCAAACACGTGGTCAGAGGTATCGACGTGAACGATTATACCATGGCGGTTGATGTCATCAAAGAAGTTGGTATCGGCGGAGAATTCGTTACCAATATGCATACCTTTGAAAACTTCAAAAAGGTTCAGACCGATCCGAAAATCTTCGATCGCCGCATGAGAGAAGGCTGGGAAGCTCTGGGCAGCAAAGATGTGCTGGAAAGAGCCAGAGAAGAAGCGAAGTATATTCTCGAAAACTACAAACCCGATCCGCTTCCCGCAGGTACGGAAAAGATGCTCGAAGATATGGTCGCCGAAGGCGAAGAAGAACTTGGTTTGGAATAATTCCCGAAAACGACAGGCCGGAGGCGCAGATAATGCTCTCGGGCAAATTCCCTTCCCCCCCTTGCCTCCGGCTTTCGGTTACGGGAGTTATCGATTCTAATGAAATGAAGGAGAAGAATATGGCTAACATTCTCACCCGTTACGGCGACAACTACATTGCCGAACTGTCAGAAGAGGATATTCGCGCCGATATCGACGACGGTACCGCCGACGCCGCAGAGCGTGCCGAAATTCCCGAACTGACCAAGGACGAAAAGGATTATCTCTTTGAAATCATTGCCGATCCGCAAAAGATTGTCTCCGTGGAACGCGGCAAGGAAGTCGTTGTATCCTTTGATGCCGGTACACTGAAACTTACCGTGAGAAACGGCATCAGCATGGATCGCTCCGCTGCGATTCTCACTCAGGAACGTGCTCTTGCTTCCGACAGCATTGAGCTCTGCCATGTAGACTACAGTTATAAACCGATCAAACCGATCATTGCGGAAGAACGTCAAGCCATGGAACAGGCTCAGCTTCTCTCCGTTCTTCCCGTTCTCTACGGCGCGATGCCGAATATGGGTCTTTACACAAAACCCGACGGTCCCTGCGACAACTGGTCGGAATTACTGCCTGCGGGTCGGATTCCCGAAGCCAGAGCCGCACAGGAAGAAGCCATTGAGCATGCCATCAAAGATATCGTATTTGTCGCTTCCAATATGATCGAAAGCGGCGCCGACGGCATCAACTTTGATACGGTCGGGGCTTCCGGTGACGCCGACGTTAAGGCCAGTCTCGAAGCGGTACGTATCTTGAAGAAAAAATATCCCACGACCGGATTTGAAGTCGGTATGGCCGGTGAATTCAATCTCGGGATGCATGGCCAGCTCACCTTTGATGATGAAATCATCGCGGGTCTTTATCCTCATCAGCAGGTCAAAATGGCGGAAAGAGCCGGCGTGTCCATCTTCGGCATGGCGGTCAATACCAACAGTTCCGAATCTCTCGCCTGGAACCTCGCCCGTGTGACGACCTTTGCCAAGGCCGCTGTTAAAGCCGCGACCATTCCGGTCCATGCCAACGTCGGTATGGGTGTCGGCGGCATTCCGCTTTCCGTTATTCCTTCCTGTGACGCCGTATCCCGCGTGGATAAAGCCCTCGTTGAAATTGCCGGCGTTGACGGATTGTAGGTAGGCGCAGGCGATACCTTCGGCATGGCTGTAACTCATGAATCCTGTGCGGGAATGGGCGGCATCAGGGGTGCCGGCGACTTGGTTTTCCGCATGGAACTGCAGGGTTACAAAATCAATGACGCAAAGAAATACGTTGCCGAAAAACTGAATTGCCCGGTGGAATATCTGGCGGATTGTGCTGAAATGAAAGATATCAGGGAATCTCTTAATATCAGCACGACGCAGCCCAGACCCGATGCCGCCGTCGGCATTCAGGCAAAATTCCGCATTGCGGAAATTTTGGGCATCCCCGTTAACAGTGTTGATCTGTTTAAAAAACAGGCCGGTTTTTAAGCATAAATAAAAAGTTTCGGTTTCCCCGCCGCTCCGATTCGGGGAAAACAGCGGATCGGAGCGGCCGCGAAAAGTTTAATAGGAGATTTTGAAATATGACAAAAGAAGAATATATCAAGATTGCCATTGATACAATGATCAAAGGTGATACCGACGCCGCGGTCGATAACATGAATGCCGCGATTGCGGATGGGATCGATCCCGCCGAGCTCTTGAGTGAAGGCTACAGTGCCGGTATTCGTGAAGTCGGGGATCAGTTTGGTAAAGGTCGTATGTTCCTTCCCGAATTGATGCTTGCCGCCGACGCGATGAAAGCGGTTTCCGAAGTTGTCAACGCAGAAGTTGAAAAAGCCGGAAAATCCGTGGAAAAAAGAGGTGTTATGGTACTCGCCACGGTTCAGGGTGACGTCCATGACATCGGTAAAGGTATCGTTGCTTCTCTGATCAAAACTCAGGGTATCGACGTTATTGACATGGGGCGTGATGTTCCCGCCCAGGCCATCATCGATAAAGCCGTTGAAGTCGATGCCGATCTGATCGGTACTTCCGCGCTGCTCACCACTACCATGGGTGAAATGAAAGTTCTTGAAGAACTCCTGAAATCACAGGATCTCAAGAAAAAATTCAAGACGCTCATCGGCGGTGCGCCCGTTACCGAACGGTTTGCGAAACGAATCGGTGCCGATGCTTACGGCGAAGACGCTTCCGAAGCTGTTGAAAAAGCGATGGCTCTGCTCAGTTAAAGATTAAAAATGCGTTTTATTTTCCGGGGAAGAGGGGACAGCTCTTTCCCCGGAAGATGTTTTGTCTGAGATACTGCGGAGAATATCCGTTGAAGTTATCTTTTCATAGTCATTTATTCTCTCAAGTATCCGGATCTTTTAAAATTTTATATGGAGGGAAAAGCTATGGCAAAAAGATTTGATTTTGTTACCATTATCTTCAGTATCATTTTCATGGCTGCGCTGGTTATTCTGACGATTACTTCGCCGGATACGTTCGTTGGCGGACTCGGCGCGGCGAAAAGCTGGGTTATTTACCACTTTGCCTGGATCTTCATCATTATTGTCGCAGCTATCACAGTTTACTGCTTCTGGCTGGCATTCTCCAAATACGGCAACATCCGTATGGGGAGATGCAAACCGGAATACGGTTGGTTCGGTTATGCCGCCATGGTGTTCTGCGCTGCGATGGGTTCCTGCATGATCTTCTGGCCCTCGATCGAATACGGGCAATACATCATTTGGACAGATGTGTGGCCATTTGACTGGGGTGCCAATGAAATGGCCCGTTATGCGTTGTCCTACAGTTATTTCCACTGGGGCATTTGCGCCTGGGCTGTTTACGCCATCGGCATTATTCCTATCGGCTATCGTTACTTTGTCCGTAAAAAACCGGGTCTCACCCTTCAGGGCGGCTGCGAAGGCGTCTTTGGAGAAAAACTTGCCAACGGCTGGCTCGGTACCATCATCAACATCATCTTCATCTTCGGTATTTTGGGTGGTTTGACCATTACCTACGGAACCGGGATTCCGATGTTGGCCAACTTCCTCCATGTTGTGGCCGGAACTCCCGAAACCTTCCTGGTGAATGTACTCATTATCGCATTCCTCACCGCGCTGTTTACCTGGAGCGCCTGGTCCGGGATCGCCAAGGGCATTCTGAACCTTTCCAGACTCTGCATTTGGGTCAGTGCTGTAATGCTGCTGCTCATCCTTGTTTTGGGTGATACCGGCTACATCATCAATGAATCCGTTGAATCTCTGGGCTATATGTTCCAGAACTTCTTCTCCATGACCTTTAACCTCGGCGCCGGTGTGGAAGGCTCGAACTTTGCCGCCGAATGGACCGTCTTCTACTGGGCATGGTGGCTCGGTCTGGCCCCCGTTATGTGGATCTTTATTGCGAAGTGCTCCAAAGGGCGTTCCGTCCGCAACATTATCCTCACCGTTATCGGTGCCGGTTTTGTTGCCGACGTTCTCTTCTTCGGTGTCATTTCCAGCAACGGTCTCAGCCTCTATCAGGGCGGCTTTGATTTCACGACTCTCGGAGGCGGGAACACGCCTTTGGATGCGTACTACAACACTTGGGATAACTTCACCTTCATTTCCGATACGATGATGGCCACGCTTACCGCGCCGAAACTGGTTATCGCGGTTTGGTTCATCGGTACCTTTATCCTGTTGGTAACGACGATGGACTCCTCGGCTTATACCATGGCCGCCGCTACTCAGAGAAATGTCGGCGTCAATGCCGACCCGGTCAAACCTTTGCGTCTGTTCTGGGCCTGCATGCTCTCGATTTCTCCTCTCTGCATTTTGGGCGCCGGCGCCGGGACATCAAGCTGCACGGCAGTGGTTGTGCTTACGTCGATTCCCGTTATGATCCTGGTGGTCATTGCCATTGTCGGTTCCACCAAATGGATGTTGGATGACTTTAAAGATATGAGCGCTGCTGAAATTCGCGCATTCTTCGAAACCGAGGAAGAAAAAGAAAAGAGCAGAATCGCTCACGACAAAGTATTGGAAACATTGAACTCCGGTCTTGCCGAAGATCAAAAAGAAGCTGCTGCCGAAGGGAAATAAATCATCGCTTCCTACGATAATCGCATCTTTCGTTTAATGTCTTCTTTTCGGGGAGGGTGCCCTGTCCCGGCATCCTCCCTTGAATTTTACCCATTGCATCGTTGAATATTTATAGTGAGGAAGAAAAATGAGTAATATTCCACAGAAAAAAGGCGTTGGGGCCATTGATTTCTTTTGTCTCGGGTTCGGTGCCATCGTCGGAGTCGGCTGGGCGGTTGCCATCAACAGCTGGATGACCAGCTGCGGCGGCCCGGTTCCCGCAGCGGTAGGGTATCTCGCGGCATTGATCATGATGATTCCCATCGCGCTCTGTTACTGCGAGCTTGTTCCGATGCTCCCTGTTGCCGGCGGAGGTATGGCATTTTCCTTTAAGGCCTTCGGCGATAAGATAGCGATTATTTCCGGGTGGACAGCTTTCGGCGCGTTTGTTGCGATCATTCCATGGGAAGCGATCCAGATCACAGATGTTCTCGGTTATCTGATTCCCGGGATCAAAGCGGGAGCACCTCTGTATAATTGTTATGGTTCCGATATCTATCTCGTTACTATCATTATCGGTACGGTATGCTCTTTGCTTTTGTTTGCCTTAAATATGAGAGGGTTATCCGCCGCCGCTTTTGTTCAGAAGATCCTCTGTTTCGTCTTGGTCGGGGCGGGTCTGATCGGTGCCATTGCCGCACTGATCGGCGGCAGCATGTCCAATCTGGAACCGATCTATGATGTATCGAATCCGGAGATCTACGGACCGGGATTGAAAGAGGTCTCCCATACGACGATATTCGGCGGCGTCTTTGCGATCCTTGCTTCCGCACCCTTTTTCCTTGCCGGTTTTGAAACGATTCCCCAAGGTGTGGAGGAAGCCGGCGGTGATATCAAATCCGTCGGTAAAACCGTTGCCTTATCGGTCGGTTTAGCCTGTATCTTTTATGCGGTATTACTTTTCTGCTTCGGCTTCGGCTGGCCCTGGCAGGAATTTGCGGGTATGGATCGTCCCGCCGCCGCTACGGTATTCTTAAGCATGTTCCCGGGACCTGCCGGAAAGGTTTTGTACTGGATGATCGTTATCGGTGCCATTGCGGGTCTGTTCACCACTTGGAACGGTTTCTTCATGGCATCCGCCAATCTTCTGATGGGTATGTCCCGCGGTCGCTTGCTTCCCGCCATTTTTAAAAAACAAAATGCTAACGGGATCCCCGTGCCGGGACTTATTGTTTGTCTCGCGCTCTCTCTGCTGGGGCCGTTTTTGGGACCGAATCTGATCGATTCCATTACCTGCTTCTCCGCAACGGCATTTGTTGTGAGCTGGGCTATCACCGGATGGTCACTGGTAAAATTGAGATACAGTCATCCCGAAATCGAAAGACCTTACAAAATTCCGGGCGGCATCGCCATGGGTTATTTTGCGGCGATCATTTCCACGCTCGTTCTTATCTGCATGTTTATCCCCGCCAGTCCCTTTTTCTCGGGATCTCTTGCCATTAAAATGTTTGTGGGCTGGATGATAATCGGGCTTTTGCTCTACCTTGCCTCTATCGGTCAGCGCAAAGGGCTCAATAGGGAGCAGCTGGAAGAAGGTGTTTTCGGTCGTTTGAAAAAATAATCAAAAAAGATTATACGGAAATCAAAAAAGGATGATCGCATGGTCATCCTTTTTTTATATTGAACGTGATGCGCAAATTTTGTATAATAAAAGTGAAAAACGGAAATGATTACCGAGGCCGCCTTGATGCATCATTATCCGCGGCAAAATTAAATACGATGTAAAGGTCGATCCTGACCTGTGTTTTATTATATGCTCCGTAGTTTTCCCGATAATAAAAAAAGGATTCGAAACCGGAATCATTCGTGTGTCATGGTGAGATAAAAACCTTTGCGGAATATTGTTGCGGCAGGATGGATCTCGAAAGAATAATATTAAATGAAAATTTGAGCTGCTCGGGAGGTTTGTCATGAAGAAAAAATCAGTGATTTTCAAGGGTGTTTTCCCCGCGTTGGTTACGCCCTTTGATGACGAAGGAAAACTCGACGCGGAAGGGTTGAAACATAATGTGCGCCGCTTCATGGAAGCCGGTTGTGCCGGCGTTGCCTGGAGTGGATCTACCGGGGAGCATCCGTTATTGACTGCAGACGAGCGCATTGAAGGGATTCACCTCTGCCGGGAAGCGATGGGACCGGATGGATTTGTTATCGCCGGCGCGGGAGCACGCTCCACCGCGGAAACATTGGTGTTGGTTAGGGATGTAAAAGAAGCCGGCGCCGATGCGGCGCTGGTGCTTTCTCCCATCGGCGGTACCACCGATGACGGTATGGTGCGTCATTTTGAGATATTGAGTGAGGTCGGACTTCCTTTGATCCTTTACAACTATCCGGCTGCGACGGGCATTGATATTTCTTTTGAACTGTTTACCCGTTTGATCGAGATCGAAAATGTTGTCGGCATCAAAGACACTTCCGGAAATCTGCCTCTGCTGGCAAAGATTTTCTCTTGCTTCGGAACGGAGGATATATCCGTTTTTACCGGCTGTGACGATTTGATCCTGCCTGCCTATGCCGTCGGTGTGCGTGCGGTGATTTTGGCTATGGCCAATGTTGCTCCGAAGCAGATCGTTGCGATGGAGGATCATTTGAACGGAGGCAGATTGGCAGAGGCGCGGGAAATATATTGGCGGCTCGCGCATTTGATTGACGTTCTTTGTCCCGCCGATAATTTCCCCGCGGCATTGAAGAAGGCCCTTGAAATTCTCGGCCTGAGTGCGGGAGCACCGAGACTTCCCATTCTTCCCGCTGATGAGGAAACCACTGCCGAGGTTAAAAAAGCGCTGAAAGAAGCTGGATTGATTTGACAAGTTGCGTGATCGGAGAATGAACGCTCTTCTTTGTTGATAAGAAAGGGAAAAAGGATGATGGCATATTTCTGGAAGCAATATGAAGAGCTGCCGGCGGGGATCGGCTACGGACGATTCGGTTTACAGCATTTCATGACACTGTTCGTGCTTTTTCTTTTGATTACCGCGGCGCTGATTATTTTTGAGAAACAGGATGAGAAGCTGCGGCAGCGTATTCTTGCCGTCATTCCTCCTCTGATGATCCTGTTGGAATGCGTAAAGGCTTCTTTCTTGCTGTATAAGGGATGTTTCGGCGTCGGCTATCTGCCGCTTCACCTCTGCAGTCTGGGGATTTTCGTTTTTCTGGCCGCTTCCCTTTCCCCATCACTGCGCCGGAAAAAGATTTTCGGGGAGATTGCGGTGACGCTGATCCTGCCGGGATCGATCGCCGCCTTGATTTTTCCCGATTGGGCTCATCTCTATCCCGTATGGAATTTTTTGAACCTCTATGGCTATCTTTACCACGGACTGCTGGTACTGTATCCCTTGATGATGCTGCGCGCAGGTCAAACGGATATTCAAATTCGTCATATTCATTACGATTTTTTGTTTCTTCTCTGTGTTGTGCCGCCGGTCTACCTCTTTGATAAGGTCTTTGATTGCAATTATATGTTTGTTAATTGGCCGCCGCGGGGTACGCCGCTGGCATGGATCGCACAAATCACGGGAGACAGTCTGTACCTTCTCGGTTACGCGCTCTTCGCCGCTGCGGTAATCGCTGGGATCTATCTGATGATTTGGATTTGCCGAAAGATGCGAAGAATGTAGACAGGACGTTTTGATGCATGAAAAAAGATCAGGTTGCTGCCTGATCTTTTTATGTTTTTATGTTTTTTCCTTTTATGCCGAATTTTTTCATTCGATATTGCATATTTTGGCGGCTGATACCGAGGAGCTTTCCGGCACGGGAAATATTGCCGCTGCTTTCTTCGAGCGCGTCGATGATCATTTGTTGTTCAATCTCGGCGAGCGTGCCGTTCAGATCCTTTTTTTTGTGCTCAACGCAGTAAAAATTCTGTCGATATTGGCTTCCGTCGGGAGGTGTCCGCATAGTAAGAGGAAGATGCTGGATATCGAGAATCTTTTCATCATCGAGCATCGCTACGGAACTTTCAACGACATGTTCCAGTTCCCGTACGTTTCCGGGCCAAGAGTGGTCATATAGGGCCTGCATGAAGTCTTTGGACATATCCAGGTCCAAATGGCAGTAGATCCTGCCGTAATATTTCAAAAAATGACGGGTCAGATCAATAATATCTTCACCGCGTTCCCGCAGAGGCGGGATTTCGATGGAGATGACAACCAAACGATAATACAGATCTTCTCGGATGGTTCCTTCTTTGACACACTGAATGGGCTCCTTGTTGCAGGAACTGATAATTCTGCAATTGATGGGACGTTCAACGGAGTCCCCCAAACGGCGTACAACTTTTTCCTGCAGAACTCTTAAAATTTTTGTTTGAAGTCGAATAGGCATCGAATTAACTTCGTCTAAAAATAATGTGCCGTTTCCCGCTTGTTCAAACAGGCCGATATTGTTTTTTGCATCGGTATACGACCCTTTTACCGTCCCGAAAAGGATACTTTCCAGCAGTTGTTCGGGAATGCTTGCGCAATTGATTGCAACGAAGGGGGTTGAGGGATCGCTGTCGCAGCTGCCGTTATGGATGCTTTGAGCAAACAATTCTTTTCCCGTTCCGGTCTCACCGTAGATCATGACCGGAGCTCGGCTTCGTGTGGAACGAACGGCCTTTTCAATAGCATTCTTAATCTGAGAACTGTTGCCGAGAATATCATTGAAATGAAAGTGCGCGCCGTTGCTGCCGGAGGAATCTCTGTTCACTGCGGTATAATATTTCATTACATTTTCCAACAGCTGTCTTGTGGTCGTTACGTTTCTGCTGATGGACGCTACTTTCACCAATCGATCGTTGATGAAAATGGGATAAGTTGTTGACAGAGTATTGATATGTTTTCCGTTGATAATGTAGTCAAGATTGACGTTCCACAGTGTTTCTTTCGTTCTCAAAACGGTCAGCTGTTCACTGTTTTCTTCTGTTGTATGATAGGCTTCGGCGATGCTCTTTCCGATGACCTTTTCTCTGCTTCGACCTTCCATTTTTTCCAAAAAGCTGTTGAATACTTCAATGGTTCCGTCGCGATTGGAAATCAAAATTCCCGCATTGATAAGATCGAAAATCTGTTTGTCACTGTTGAGTTGGTCGCACAGTTCTTCTTCGGCGGAGATATCTCTGAAGTAAAAAATGTCATAACCATGATCGGCATGCACTTTCCGCATCAGGATCGCTTTGTGATCGAGGTTGATTTTTGCAGACTTTTCATCGATATATTTCAGGGAAAGCATGGGAATATCCCGTTCGGAAAGGGATTCGGAAAAATCGATATCTTTAAAAAGACCTTCGATCCGTTTATTGTGATATACAATTTTTTTGTCCCGATTTGTGATGATGATACCGTCCTCACAGTGGTCCGGAACGGAGATCCACACAGAATGATCGTTTATCATTATACTCCTCATCCTTTTTGAGATTCAAAGTACTTTTTCATGTACCATACTGATCGGCGAATGATTCTTACGGAAAGATTTCTCAACAAATAATTCTCTTTTTCTTAAAAGAATCCTGTTAAAAAAATGTTTCAAAATTCCCGTGCGCTGATAAACGGTATTTTCAGAGGGGAAGTCTGCAATAGAAAGCAATGTTTTTTGTGTTCTCATCGCAGCGGGAATTTTTGAAACATTTTATGCATTATTTTTTTTCGGGAAATTGCTTATTTTTGAATTTCCGCATCTCTGCGGGCGGAAATCGCTTTAATAGCTTCCACCCGATCGGGAGCGAGTTCGGCAGGTTTGTGATTTTTGAGAATATCTTTTACATATTCATTGGCTCGGGTATAGAAATCGCGGGACCCTTCCTTTTCCCAAAGATCGAAGGATTGACGATTCAGAAGCTCGGGAAAGTACATACAATCCTTGAAGTGTTTGAAGGTATGCTCTGTGGCAAAGAAGTTTCCTCCCGGGCCGACGGCTTCAATAACGTCCATTGCTAAAGTGTCCGCATTGAATTCAATGCCTTTGATGAAATGTTTGACCATGCCGACGGTTTCGTTGCAGAGAACGAGCATTTCCAGGGAGGAGGTCATTCCCGAAGCAATATAGCCCAGGTCATGAATGAGATTGCCCCCGGAAAGACTGGAACTTAAAAGATTGAATCCCGCTTCCATGCCGGCCTGTTGATCGAAATTAATGGCATCGGAGCATCCTGCGGTGATGAAGACGGGCAGATTATAGTAATTGCCTGCCATCGTTGCCATGGCGGCGCAATCCTGATGCTCTTCCGGCCCCGCATAGGAACAGATCTGGGTTCTCATATCCATCGGCGGGACGCCGGCGCCGTAGACGAAGGGTGCTCCTTTGCATTTTAACTGATGGAGTACGAGTCCGGATAATGTTTCACAATTGGCGACCAGCAATCCTCCGGCCTGGGTCACGGGGCCTGTCGCTCCGAGCATGACCGCCGGGATATAAATGATCGGTAGTCTTTTTTCTGCCAGATAGAGCAATTTCTGTACGGCTTCTTTGCTGTGCTGCAGAGGAGAGGACGGTTCATTATATAATACGATAAAAGGATTTTCGCGCAGCGCTTGTTCGCCGCCGGCAGCGATCTCCGCCATTTCGACGATATCCTTCAGGTCCGTCAGATCTCCGGCCGTATAACAGATGGGTTTTTCCGTGTTCAGTACCATGGCTTCAAATTGATGAATATAGGAGTTCTGGCGGGGAACGTCGGAAGCCAGACCCATCGACATGACGAAATCGATGTTGCTTAAACGATCGGAGAGAACGGTGAAGTTTTCAACGTCTTTTTTTGTGGCAAAACGGCGCTCTCCCGTTTCAACATCGACGGTATAAGGGGTGTCCGAGCCGGTTCCGTAATAATTATGTCCTTTCTCTAAGAACATGGCTCTGTCGCCGGATCTGTTACCCATGGGTACGCGGCAGGGTGCTGTTGCAAGAGCTTCCTGAACCATCCATGGCGCGATTTTTACGAGGTTCCCTTCAACTCTGGCGCCGCCTGCGGCAAGAATTTCAAGGGCTTCATCGTCAAAAACGTTGACGCCAACTCTGTCTAATATTTCCAATGTAGCTAAATGTAATTCGTCGCATTGACTTTCCGTGAGGATATTTAAACCCACGGTTGTCTGGGACTGTGTATTAACCCTCATTTCTGTTGTCCTCCTGAGAAATCATTATTTTGCGCTTGCGACAATCTCATCTATTTTCGATAAAACTTCCTGTTTCAACGGTGCCGGTTTATGATTGGCAAGGATATCCCTGACCTTCTCGTTGGCTTTTTCGTAAAAGTCTTTACCGCCGGCGGCCTGCCATTGATCGAAGTTGCCGCGATTAAGCAACTCCGGGAAGTACATGGATTGCTTGAAGTTCATGAAGGTATGTTCATGGGAGAAGAAATTTCCGCCCGGTCCTACCTCCTCGATAACATCTTTTGCCAGCGTTTCTTCGTTGAACTCAATGCCTGTCAGGAAATGTTTTATCATTCCCACGGCTTCGTTGCAGAGAACGACACTCTCCAGAGAGGTGGCGTTTCCGGCTCCCATGTAGCCCAGATCGTGGATCAGATTGCTTCCTGCCAGAGCATGGGCGAAAAGGGTGAACCCGATGTTCATGCCGGCTTCCTGATCGAAAGCGTGAGCATCGCTGCAGCCGGAGGTTGTAAAGGAAGGCACATGATAGAAACAGGCCATTTTTACCATGGCGGCGCTGTTCAGATGCTCTTCCGGCGCTGCATAGGAGCAAAGCTGTGTTTTCATGTCCATGGGCGGTATACCGCCGCCGTAAATGAAGGGAGCTCCCTTGTTTGCCATTTGACTGAGGACAAGCGAAGCGAGGATTTCGCAGTTGGCAACAATCAGAGCGCCGGCCGCGGTAACGGGACCCGTGGCGCCCAGCATTACGGCGGGTCCGGCCAGCAATGGGATCCTGTGCTCGGCGCAAAAAATGATT
Source organism: uncultured Bacillota bacterium (assembly GCA_902766525.1). Taxonomy (GTDB): domain Bacteria; phylum Bacillota; class Dehalobacteriia; order UBA7702; family UBA7702; genus UBA7702. The sequence continues at coordinate 16,761 of CACXDX010000062.1, forward strand.
TTGTCAACCGTTTCCGTGGAGAATTGCAGAGGTGAGGACGGTTCCGAATAGACGATGATCGGTGGTCTCCAGGCTAATTCTTCGGCGCCTCCAACGACAGTTTTGGTAATTGCGGTAATTTTTGTCAGGTCATCAAGGCTGTCGGCACAAAGAATAATCGGCTTGCTGCTGTTTTTGATCATGGCCTCGAATTCATGGACATAGGCCCTTGTGCAGTCTTGTGCCACTGCCATAGACATGATGTAATCGACCTGATCCAGAGCATCGGCAACGATTGCGGCATCGGCAACGTCTTTTTTGCAGGATGGACGTTGTTCTCCCGTATAGGGGTCAAAGACGAACTGTGTCGCCGAGCCGGTACCGAAATAGATATTGCCTTCTTCAAGCGCCATGGCTTTTTCCCCGTCCCGGGAGTAAACGGCAACATGATCCGGAACGCTGTTCAGCGCATCTTTAACCAAGAAAGCGGGGATACGCACCCGGTTGCCTTCAACGCGGCATCCGTGTTTTTTGAGAAGCTCCGATGCTTTGGGATTCATCATGTTGACGCCGATTCGTTCCAGAACATCAAGGGAGGCAAAGTGGATTTCTTTACATTGACTTTCGCTGAGAACGTCGATGCCGACGGTGACCTGACTTTTGTAGTTCACTCTCATGCTTCATCACACTTCTTTCCGTTGTCAATATAGGCTTGAAGAATCCGCCCCAAACGTTTGATTCCTTCTTCAATGCGATCATCGTGCATGGTTGAGAAATTCAGACGGAAGCATTTTTCGTTTTCTTCCGCCGGGAAGAAACCGCCGCCGGGAATAAAGGCGACTTTTTCCGCCAAAGCGTCCTTTAAGATATCTCTGGTATTGAATCCGTCGGGCATTTCCACCCAGATAAACATTCCCCCGTTGGGGTTGGTATATTTACATTCGGCGGGGAAATATTTTTCAATAGCGGCGATCATCAGATCTTTACGGTGACGATATAATTGTTTGATTTTTTCGATCTGCTCATTGATGTCGTTATGTTCCAGATAGGTGGCAATGATCTCCTGAGCCAAAGAATTGCTGTGGATGTCGGCGCATTGTTTGACGACGACAAATTTGCGCAGAATATCTTCTCTGGCGCATATCCAGCCGGTACGCAAACCGGGGCAGAGGATCTTGGAGAAAGAACCCAAATAGATGACGTTCCCTTTTTTATCCATGGATTTCAGAGAGGGTGGTGTTTCTCCTTCAAAAATCAGATTTCCGTAGGGATCGTCTTCCACAATGGGGATATCATATTTTTCCATGAGTTCCATAAACTTGATCCTCGTTTCCGTGGTCCAGCTTCTTCCCGCCGGGTTTTGGAAATTCGGAATGACATAGATCAAACGGGGTTTTTCTTCCATTTCTAAGATCTTGGCCATGGCCTCAACGGAGATGCCGTCGTCATTGGTGGGAACTTCAATGAATTTCGGCAGATAGGGAAGATAGGCATTGACGGCGCCGGAATAGGAGGGAGATTCACATAAGACGGCGTCACCGGGGTTTAAAAAAACCTTCCCCGCAAATTCAATGCCCTGTTGAGCGCCGGTGACCAGCAAAAGCTGGTCAGGATCGGCGTCAATGCCCCGCTCTTTCATCATGGCGATGATTTTTTCACGCAGGGGTAAAAAGCCTTCGGTGGTACCGTATTGCAGAGCTCTGCGCGCTGATTTTTCAAAGACTTCGTCCGTTGCTTTTTTTAATGCCTCAATCGGAAATAAGTCGGGATCGGGCACGCCGCCGGCGAAAGATATTACTTCGGGATTTGCTGTTAATTTTAAAATCTCTCTGATGTCGGAAGGCTTGATTGCCTCCATTGCTTTTGAGTATTTCATGATTTTGATCTTCCCTTACTTATTCTTGTTTGGGTTCCGGTGTTTCTGCGGGTTTATTCTTGTTCTTTTTAAATTTGAAAGAGAGGGGTTTGGAATTGGGGTACCATATCCCTTTTGCCGTGGAGAACATCACGGCGATCAGCAGGAACATGATGGGGAAGCCTGCGAGATTACTGATCATTTTAAAGCCTTCCACACCCGCATAGGTGATCATGACCCAGGAGATGATACCGATGATGACGCCCCAGAGAACTTTCAGCACGGCCGGCGCTTCTTCCGTTCTTTCCCGATTCTCCGTGATATCCTGAACGACGCTCATCGAGGCGATGGAGGAGGTCATGGAATCGGCCAGTGTGACGAAAGAAACGATAATCGAAATCAGGAATATGACGGAGAAAATAGTACCGAGAGGCAGTGTATCAAAGAAGTTGAAGATGGCGCTTTCCGTTCCGAAATTGCTGATATTGCCTGCCAGATCGCTGATGTTGTGCATCTGGGCATAAATGGCGGAGCAGCCGAAGACGGCGAACCAGATAATACCGAAGAGCGCCGGAGCGATCAGATTGACGAGAATGAACTGACGGACGGTACGGCCTTTGGAAATTCTGGCGAGGAAGAGCCCGACGATGGGGCAGAACGCCATCCAGTTTGCCCAGTAGTAAATGCTCCACCAGCCGGGCCAGGGATCTTCGTCGATCGCAGAGAGGAAGAAGGATTTCTGAATGAAGGTCCTCATGAAATCGCCCATGCTGTCGATGCCGAAATCAAGGATGAATTGGGTGGGGCCGACGATGAAAACAAAGATCAGCATAAAGATAAACAGCTTGGTATTTTGCGAACTGAGCCAGCGGATCCCTTTATCGAGACCGGTATAACTGGAAATGGTATAGCAGATTGTGATGACGATGGCAATAATTCCCCAGGTTACCGTCCCTGTAGGAATATGGAAAACGATGTTCAGACCGCTGCCGATCTGCATCAGGCCGGCTCCGAGAGAGGTTGCCATAGCGCCGCAGAGAGCATAAATGCAAACGGCGTCGATGACTTTACCGACCGCGCCGTGACACTTTTCGCCGATGAGGAAGTACAGACTGGAGCTGACGAGGAGCGGTTGATTGTAATTATGATATGCTAAAGCGATGGGAATGCCGATGAGGATGTAAAGGGCATAGGGCGTGAAAGACCAATGGAGATACACCGTGGACATGGCAAAATAGGCCGCTTCGGTTGAGAAGGGGGCAATGCCCAATGATTCCGGAGGAGAGGAAAAATGGATGATCGGTTCCGCGGCTCCCCAGAAAACGATCCCGGTACCGATGCCGGCGCAGAGAGAAATGGCAAACCAGTTAAATGTGGACATGATCGGTTTGGCGTCTTTTTGTCCGATTTTTGTGGTGCCGCCTTTTGATAACAGAATGGCAAACATCAAAACAAGAATGGTAAAAGCTGTGGAAACAAAGAGCCAGCCGAATCTGTCAATGGTCCAGTAAAAAGCGTTGGTGACTGCGGTCGTAAATGATTCATAGGCAACGAGGCTGTAGATTGCCGCCCCGAAGAAAAGAATAAACGGGGGCCAGAATACCCATCCGTTTATTTTTCGATTATTTAATAATGATGAACGCATTGTTTTCTCCTTTCTAATTTGACATTCGTATCTGAAAATTCATAAATTTATTTTTTATTTTTATAATACTCGATAAGTTCGGGGCGCCAGTCATGCAGTATTTCACCGTCCGGGATGGTGCAGCCGTTTTCGTAATAAAAGCCGTCGAGTACTTCTCTGATTTCGAGTCGGGTGAATTCTTCCAGTTCCGAGGGAATGAATTTCAAATCGGCTTTGCCCTTCCATACGTCTTCGCCGTTGCGGAAGTCGCAGGAATTCATTTTGACCAATTCGCAGACCGACGGCGGCGCGTCTTTGACGACCGTGGGGAAGTATCTGATATTGAACAGCGGAGCGAGAATAGGATAGGGCAGGTCTTCATATTTGATTTTTTCCGTGATGTCGACGGATCCTTCCATCAGGCGTTCACCGTGAGCGCAAGTCCAACCTTTCATCTTTGTGCCGATGCCGAGGGGCTTCATCTGAGGATTGAAAGGACGAGGATCCGTTTTGTAGGTTTTTCCGAATTTCTTATTAAACCCCATGTACATACCGCGAGCGATGGAGAAATCGTTGTCGACAAAAGTCTGGATGCAGGTTTTGCCCTGTTGACCTTTGAAAGAAGAGCCGACCCAGATCACCGTCTCCTGATACCAGGTTCGTTCCGGATTGATCGAGCCCATGTCAAGCTGATTGTCCCAGAGGGAGAACCATCTGCCGAATTCGACAAAGACAATGTCGGGATCTTGGCCGGGTTCGAGCGGATCGGGCAGGTAGGAAGCGATGACATCGGGATCGCTGCGGTATAAAATTCCTAAATGTTCTGTCCCAAAATGCCAGGGCATGTCACCGACAACGGCGGCAACGCCCATCGGTGTCGGATACGCATACCCTTTTAAGTCGGTAATTTTTGTCATATCATTGTCCTCCTTTTTTATTGCAGAATTAATTACATATAGTATATGCAAAAAGTATGCCAAATAAAAATACCTGTTTAAGGGTATTTGCGGGGGGAAACAGAAAAAATTTTTTGCACCAAAAAGGTGTATATTATTTGTCGTATGACAAAAAAAGCCACGTTAAGATTTTTTTTGTTTTACGGAGAGGATAAAAATGAATAAGCAAAATTTTTTTGCGCGCATAAAATACTTGCGGATACGAAATAAAGAAAAAAGATCTCTTTTTGGGGAAAGAGATCGGACGTATACGGAATGATTATTTTAAACCCGTATTTTTGCTCTGGGAAATGAAAACTGCCGCACGCCGAATCATTCGGCGTGCGGCAGCCTGTTTTATGATATTTGATTCAGTGCTCGAGATCTTTATCAACAAAAAGATCCGCTTCGTCATCGGTCCCTTCGATCAGAAAGCTTACCGGTCGAAAGCCGTCGTTGCAGGATGCGATAAACTGTTTGGGATGGTTCAATTCTCCGTCGTAAAAATTTTCGGCGCCGTGAGCAAGAGCGAAGACGTATTCCATCATGCTTTTCCAGGCATTGTCGCAAAGGCCGTCCGGTTTTTGCCAGCCGTTGGAATAAAATATTTCGCCTTCTTTATGGTACTCGCAGGGAGTGAGATCCGGGGTGGCATATTTTTCCGCGAGGTCGGAATGCCACGCTTTTTTAACAACGCTGATTTTGATTTTTTTCATCGAAGCACCTTCCTTTTTTTAAATTTCCTCCAAACGACGTTTACCGTTTTTCAGCGCGGTTTTTGTCTGTTCCGGTGACGGTGCGCCGGGAATATTGCGGCGGCGAACGCTGGTTTCAATGGCAATGAAGTCATAAATATCTTCGGCAAAGGCGGGTGAGAAGGATTTCCATTCCTCGATGGTGAGATCCTTTAAAGCCTTTCCCTCTTGTTCGCAGGAGAGCACGATATTGCCGATGATGGCGTGAGCTTCGCGGAAGGGCACGCCTCTTTCGGCCAGATAATCGGCGGCGTCGGTTGCGTTGATGAAGCCGCCTTCGGCCTTTTTACGCATTTCTTCTCCGCGTATGGTCAAGGTGGCGAGCATCGGTTTGAAAACCATCAGACAGCCTTTCACGGTATCCACGGCGTCGAAGAGTGCTTCTTTGTCTTCCTGCATATCCTTATTGTAGGCGAGGGGAATGCCTTTCATGACGGTCAGCAAGGTGATGAGGTCGCCGTAGACGCGTCCGGTTTTGCCGCGGATCAACTCGGCGGCGTCGGGATTTTTCTTTTGCGGCATGATGGATGAACCGGTGGAATAGCCGTCGTCCAGCGTGACAAAGGCGAATTCTCCGGTGGACCAGAGAATGATTTCTTCACAAAACCGGGAAAGGTGGGTCATGATCAGTGAGGCGGCGCTCAGAAACTCAATGACAAAATCGCGGTCGGAGACGCCGTCCATGCTGTTGGCGGAGATCGCATCGAAATTCAGCTTTTCCTTGACGAATTCACGGTCCAGAGGAAAAACCGTTCCCGCCAGCGCACCGCTGCCCAGAGGCATGACGGAGAGACGTTTTTTGCTGTCATTCAAGCGGCCGATATCCCTTAAGAACATTTCAAAATAGGCCAGCAGATGGTGGGCAAAGGTGACGGGCTGAGCCTTCTGCAGATGGGTATAACCGGGCATTACGGTGTCCGTGTGCTCTTCGGCCATGGAGAGCAGTGTTTCTTCCAGGTCTTTTAAAAGCGCGATGACGTTGTCGGTTTCCTTCAGAAGATAGAGGCGGCAGTCGAGGGCCACCTGATCGTTGCGGCTTCTTGCCGTGTGGAGCTTTTTGCCGACGTCGCCGATTTTGGCGATCAGCATCGTTTCGATATTCATGTGGATATCTTCGGCGGCGACGTCGAATTCGACTTCTCCGTTTTCGATCTCGGCAAGGATCTCCTTCAAAGCTTTGGCGATGATCTCTCCTTCTTCTTCACTGATGATCCCCTGCTTTGCCAGCATGGCGCTGTGAGCGAGAGAACCGAGGATGTCTTCTTTGCAGAGGCGCTGATCAAAACCGATGGAGGAATGAAAATCCTCCATCAGACGGTCGTTGCCTTTGGCGAAGCGTCCGCCCCATAATTTCATAAGTGATTCCTTCTTTCCTTTGATTCGCGGTTATTTCAGATAGGGCAGGTAGGGATCAAGATCCTCATCGGCCAGGTATTTGTTGAAATATTCTTCCATGCAGAGCCCCGATTCGGTGATGGCTTCGGCCTGCGCCGGCGAGCCGACATAGCGGAAATGCCAGGGTTCGTTGATGATCCCGGTAATGAGCGTTTTTTCCGGGAGATAGCGCAGGATGAATCCGTATTCGGCGCAATGCTCCTTGAGCCATTGTCCTTGTTTCGTATCGGCAAAGGTTTCGAGCAGCGTTCCGTCGGTACTGAGATCCACGGCGAGACCGGCCTGATGTTCACTGGTCAGCGGTACGGCGGAAATGGTCGCGGCTTTTTCCTTGTTGCCGTTCTGACGGTTGATTTGACGGTTGTAGAGATATTCCTGATCTTCATCGGTGCGATAACCCGACTGGATGATGATGTCCATGCCTTCATCCCGCAGCGCGGCTACCATTTTTGCCAGGGCATCGGCGGCTTTGCTTTCCATCTGTTTCCCTTCGATGGATTTCAGTTCTCCGCTGCCGGCGACATAACCGGGATCGATGGGATAAGTGCGATTGATGACCCTGTAATAGGAAGGGTCGATGTCGGGATCGATGTAGAATTCAACGGTGTCCGTGCTGACTGCCTTGGTATTGTCCCCGTCCACTTTGTTTTCATCTCCCTCAGGGTTTGTGTCGCCGCTTACGGCAGCGGTGTTTTTCCCCCGATTCGTATCGGCGCTGTCTTCCGTGAGGCAGACCGCGGCCAGGGCGCCTAAGGCGACGACGACGACGGCGATAAGGCAAACGGCGATGATCAGGGGCGTTCTCGTTCTCTTCTTCATGTTTCGTCCTTTTGCCGATCGGTTTCTTTTTTTGAGAAACCGGTCTTTATTTGGTCAGATAGCTTTTGGGGACATAGCCTTTGATTCCGCTTGAAGTGCTGATGTACCAGTAAGTATCTCCGGAATTGTCCAAAACGGTGACGGTATCGCCGTTACGGAGCTGTCCGATTTCTTCGGACCCGGATTCACCCTTTTTGGTGACGGGCAGATATTGTTGGACTCCCGTAACCTTATAGGTCTTTTCCGCTTTGGCCTTGGCTTCCGCTTCGGCTTTGGCTTTGGCCTCCGCTTCGGCCTTGGCCTTGGCTTCCGCTTCGGCTTTGGCTTTTGCTTTGGCTTCTTCCTCAGCCTTGGCCTTGGCTTTGGCTTCCGCTTCGGCTTTGGCTTTGGCTTCCGCTTCGGCATTGGGGTTTTTGGTGGTCAGGTAGGCCGTTGAGACCCAGCCGTAGACATTTTTATTATAGTCATAGACATACCAGAAGGATCCGGTCGTCTTTTGGATCAATCCTATTTTGCCGTTGTTATAAAGTTGAGCCCGAACGGTGGAGCCGGTATTCGGTTCCGACCAAAGGGGAAGGTATTGTTTGACGCCGGTGATGTAATAATCTCCGATGACGGTTTTGTCCTTGGGTTCGCTGTGAATGCCGGTCACTTTGTTTTTGCTGTCGGTAAGGAAGGCTCTCTTGATATAGCCGCGTTCGGCGGAGTTGTAGTCAAAAACATACCAGTAGCTTTCGTTGGTTTTTTCCAGCACCGAAACTTTATAGCCGTTTTTCAGCTTGGCTTTGACCGTTCCGCCGCCGTCGGGATTTTCCCACAGTGACAGGGAATTCTCCGTTTTGGTAACGTAGAAATAGCCCAAAGATTTTTCATCATCGTATTGGTTCTCAACGGAGCCGTAATCGACGCTTTCGACATCTTTTACCAGCATATTGGTGCGGATAAAGCCGTAAAGCTTGGAGTTGTTGTCATAGACCTGGATAAACATGTCGTTGATTTCCGCCAGATATTCCACGGCGGTACCGTTATCCAGTTCCTCAACGACGTCACTGTTGATGCTCTTATCGGCGTACATCGGCACGGGGGCTTTATCCCCGGCGGAAATATAGTAATAGACTCCGGTCGAAGCAGGCAGCTCCTCTTCGACGGGATCGGCGGTGAGCAGGGAGCCGACGAGGATGAAGAAAGCCGTCAGAACGATGACGCCGACTGCGCCGACAGAGGCCACGGCCCATTTGAAATATTTGAATTCTTTTTCTTCGGGATCGTTTTTTACGAGTCGGTGACTGAAGACGTTTTCGATGGTGTTTTCTTCGGGGACATCTCCGTTTTCCGGTTCGTTTTCAGTTTTTGCGGCGGTGCTGCCGCGGAGGAAGGAGGCGGCGCTGATATTCGCCGGATCCTCCGCCGTTTCTTTGCGCAGGAAAGGAGCCTGCCAGTTGTTGTCCGCAGGTAAATCATCATTAATGCCG